>PMNO01000605.1:0-32106 GCA_003161835.1 Myxococcales bacterium
GGAGCCACCATCACGGTTGATAATGTGACGGATCTGATGCTCTATGCCGCCATGCCGCAACCGATCGTGATTCGGATCAGCCGCTTGATTGCGGCGCAGGCCCCGGTGCCGGTGATGTCAGACAAGACGATCGAGGGCGTTGGCTTTGGGGACGGCCTTGTCGGAGGCNNGTGACGGTTTCCTGGAACAAATTTCACGATCACTACCTGACCAGCCTGGTGGGCAACATGGCTTCGAGCGCGGGCACGGATACCGGACACTTGACTGTGACGTATCACCACAACCTGTTTCACAGCGCACAGTCGTACGACCCGCGCGTGAGATCTGGCTCGGTACACGTTTTCAACAATCTTTACGAGGGCAACACCGACTACGATCAGGGCCCGGCCATTGTCTCGACGGTGAACGCCCAGGTCTTGGTCGAGGGGAATATCTTCTCGAACATCAAGGTGCCAATCTCGACGAGGGCGACATCCGAAGACCTGATGATGGATGGAACAGTCTGGGAGACGACGGCCTTTCCGAATGTCTACAACAACGGCAGCGGATTGAACGACATCACCATGACGAAGCCCTGGCCGACTCTTCCTTATGTCTATTCTCCCGACCCCCCCGGCGATGCAGAGAATCTCGTCAGGCATTGCGCGGGCCAGATCCCCTGACACACGGGAGCTGCGGGTGGTGGTCCTAACTTTCCGGCTGCGCCGCCCCTGCCGGCTGCGCCGCCGCTCCGCGCAGGTGAGCCAACTGCACCAGCCACAAAGCGACATCCACGGTGGCCGCGGAGGACACCGGCAATCCCGCGAGGAACCCGGGGCGATTGACGCGATCGTCGTAGGGAACCTGGGGCGCCGCGGCGCGCACGCGGGCGATCAACCGCTCGAAATTGCCCGCGCTCGACGGTTGCAGGTCCGTCCCCAGAAAGCGATAGTCGATGCGGCGCTCATAGATCATGACGTCGCGTTCGCCGTCGCCCCGGTGCAACAATAGAAACCCGTCGCGCGAGGATGTCGTCTTGGTGGTCTTGGTCTCGACCTTTTTCGTCAGCATCAGGCCACCCGTCANNGCCAGCCACGGCAGGGGCACTTCTTCTTCGGTGCCGCCCGCGTCGGTCGCCCACAGCCGAGCGCCGGAGAGCCGGAGTCCTCGCGCTTGCAGGCGATCGTCGTCCCCCGGGGCCGCCCGGGGATCGCAGGTGATGATCGAGAACCCGAGCACCTCCAATTTCTCGGCGATCTCGCGCGCCCGATCCGCATCGCCCTCGACGTGCAGAACCCGGGGCAGGGCGCCCGCCAGCCGCGCGCGCACGTCCGCCACGGCCAGACCCGTTGCACGCGCCGCCTCCACGAACGATTCGTGGGACGAAGGTAGCCGCGCCGCGACCAGAAACACGCCCCAGTCTATTCGGGGAAGCGGCGCGGCGCACGGGGACGTTCGAGGTCGAGCTCGAGGAGTTCTGGGCTTCGGTCGTTCGGGTGGGCGATCGGGCGATCGCGGGCCGTCGCCCCTCCGATCTGCCGACTTTTTGCCGACGACGCGGAAGCGAGGCTATGATCATCACACGCCCATGACCGATCTCGCGCGCGCTCGGGTTCCCGCCGGCCAGTCCTTGGGCGGAGCGCTTGCGCTTGGGATCTTGTGGCTGGCGGGTGCCTCGGCCGTGGTCGGCTGCGCGAAGGCCCCGGGCACGCTGCTGATCTTGCAGAACCAAATCCCCGTGGTCGATTCCACCTCCGGCGTGTGCGCGCCTACCGCCGACTCGAGCGATCCGAGCCTGGGTTCGGGAAGGTTCGATGTCTTTCTGGATAGGTTTTATCCGTACCTCGCCTATCCCTTGATTCAAAACCGCCTACCGTCGCTCAAGACCGCCGGCGAAATCGAGCGAAATAGCCTGCTGTTGACCAAGGTGCGGGTCGAGATCCGGGCGCCCGCGGGCGTGGACCCCCGGTGGGCGGTGGGTTGTCCCGGAAGCTTCGACACGCCCGTGTCGGGGATCCTGGATCCGGGCTCGGTTCGCGCGGTCACCGTGGAGGCCCTTCGCTCTTGCCACGCGGAACGCTTGAATCAGATGATCGCGGCTGGCGACATTCCCGGAAACTTGGCGCAACCGGTTTCTTTCACCCTGGAACTGACCGCCATCGGGGACCGCAGCGGCTCCGAACAAAAGTCGGACGTCTTTCCGTTCGATGTGCAGGTCTGCGCGGGCTGCCTGCAATCGATGTTTCCCAAGATTCCGGCGTGCGCGGACGCGCCCAAACCGAATCCTCTCCCCGGCAACCCGTGCAACATCGCCCAGGACGGCCCTGCCGTTCTGTGTTGCGCGAGTCCCGGCGGCGCGGTGGTGTGCCCCTCACCCGACAGCTAGCCCTCGGCGCGGCCCTCCGGGCGCCCTCATCGTCAGCCGCGGTGGCGGGCGGGGGCCGGCTTGACCATTCCGGGGTGACCGGGTACAAGCCGACAGTCCCCAGTCATGTTCCGCGAGAGCATTCAAAAAATGATTGAACGTCTGGACCCCGCGGGGGGCGCGGCCGGTATTTTGATGGGGTTTGACGGCATCGCGGTCGACTCGTACATCCGTCCCGGCGCGCCCGACGTGCAAACGGTCGGCATGGAACTGACCCACATCGTGTCTCAGCTCCGCCGCGCCGTCCACGGGGCCCGCCTGGGCGGCCTGCGCGAGATGGAGCTCAAGACCGACAAACTGGCGGTGCTGATTCGGCTGGTGACGGACGACCATTTCTTGGTCTTCGGGGTTCCGCCCGACGGCAACCTCGGAAAGGCCCGATATCTGTTGCGGTTGCTTTCGCCGCAGATCCGTGCGCAGCTGTGACGGCCTCTTCCGATGGCTTGACCCCCAAGACCACAATGCATCAGAAAGGACATTGCCCGGGATGAGGAAGCGGAAACCCACCAAAGCGTTGCCAGGGCCAGGTGCCCCCACCGCCAGCGAAGCAATCCACACCACGGCCTCGGGACTGGACCTGCAGGCGATTCGAGAACTCGCCCGCATCGCCGGGGAATATGGGCTGACCGAGGTGGAGGCGGACCCGTCCGGGCATATCCGGATCGCGCGCGCGGGATCGGGCGGCGGGGTCGATTCGGGGATGTTGACGCGGCTGTCCGGGCCCACGATCGCTCTGGCGCCGCCGGCTCCCGTCGAGGGCGCGGCGGAACCGGGCACGTTCATCAACTCGCCCTTTGTCGGGACGTTCTATCGCGCGCCATCGCCGGACGCTCCGGCGTTCGCGGAAGTCGGGCAGCGGGTCAAGAAGGGCCAGGTCGTTTGCATCGTCGAGGCCATGAAGTTGATGAACGAGATCGAGGCCGAGGCCGACGGCAAGGTCGCCGAGATCTTGGCCAAGAACGGTGAACACGTGGAGTACGGGCAGGGGCTCATCCGTTTGACCCCGTTCTAACCAGACAAGAGAACCTGCGTTGTTCAAAAAGGTCCTGATTGCAAATCGTGGCGAGATTGCGCTGCGGGTCATCCGGGCGTGTCGCGAGATGGGCATCAAGACGGTCGCCGTGCATTCGACCGCTGACGCCGAGGCGCTGCACGTTCGTTTCGCCGACGAAAAGGTCTGTATCGGTCCGCCGCCCGCGCGCGACAGCTATCTGAATATCCCCGTTCTGATCAGCGCCGCGGAGGTGTCGGGCGCCGACGCGGTTCATCCCGGCTACGGCTTCCTGTCGGAGAACGCGTACTTTGCCGAGGTGGTCGGCAAGTGTGGTTTCCGCTGGATCGGGCCGAAGCCGGACGTCATGCGGCTGATGGGCGACAAGGTGTCCGCCCGCGCCACGATGGCCAAGGCCGGCGTGCCTATTCTGCCGGGAACGAGCGTCATCGAAACCGACCACGACGCCGAGGAGGCCGTGGAGCGGATCGGTTTTCCGGTGATCATCAAGGCGTCGGCCGGGGGTGGTGGACGGGGGATGAAGATCGTCGAGGACCGCGGCCGTCTGAGCGCGCAGCTATCGGCCGCGCGGTCCGAGGCCCAGGCGGGCTTTGGCAACCCCAACGTTTACCTCGAAAGGTATATCCGGCGGCCGCGGCACATCGAGGTCCAGGTGCTGGGTGACGGCCAGCGCGCCATCGCGCTCGGCGAACGGGAATGTTCCATACAGCGTCGACACCAGAAGCTGGTGGAGGAAGCCCCCTCGGTGGCGCTGGACGACGCCCGGCGCACCGAATTGCTGCGCATTGCGCGCAAGGCCACCGAATCGATCGGCTATACGACCGTTGGAACGCTGGAGTTTCTTCTCGACGAGGATCGCAATTTCTACTTCATGGAGATGAACACCCGGATCCAGGTGGAGCACACGGTGACCGAGGAGGTGTTCGGCGTCGATCTGGTGCGCGAACAGATCAGGTTGGCCAACGACGAGCCCTTGCGGTTGCCCGCCGACCTGCGCCCGCGCGGGCACGCCATCGAGCTGCGCATCAACGCGGAGGATCCGATCACGTTCGCACCTTCCCCGGGGCGCATCACCGCGCTGAACCTTCCAGGCGGATTGGGCGTACGCGTCGACACCCACATTTATCAGCAGTATCTGGTCCCCTCCCACTACGATTCGTTGCTGGCCAAGCTCATCGTCCATGCCGAGAACCGACCCGCCGCGTTGGCTCGGCTACGCCGGGCGCTCGCCGAATTCGTGGTCGAGGGGTGCAAGACCAACCTCGATTTTCACAGGCGTTTGCTGGGCAATGCGGACTTCGTCGCGGGCCGGATGGACACTCACCTGATCGAACGCATGGCGGCCGGCTGACCTTTACACGGCCCCCGTGACCGGTAAGCTTGCAAAAGGGCGCCGTGGTGAGCAAGAAGGAGAAATACCTGGCTTCCGCTCAGAAGTTCATCGAGCGGGGCCAGCTGGATAAGGCGCTGGCCGAATTCACGAAGGTCGTTCAGGAAGATCCCAAAGACACGCGAACCTTGCTGAAGATGGCGGAGATTCACGCCAAGCGCGGGTCCAACGTCGAAGCGACCGAAATCTATCTGCGCACCGGCGATCTGTATGCCGATCAGGGGTTCGCTCAGAAGGCGGTCGCCGTCTACAAGAACGTCCTGAAATTATCGCCGGGCATGGTGGCGGCGCATCTGAAGGTCGCCGCGCTGTTCAATCAACTGGGGTTGGTGTCCGATGCCGTGCAACAGTTCGAGCTCGCCGCCACCGCTCTCGAGCGGGCGGGTAAGTCCGCCGACGCCGTGGCGGCGTTGCGCCAGGCCGTCGACATTCAGCCCGAAAACGTCGTGCTGCGCGTGAGGTTGGCCGAAAGCGCGTCGCACGCCGGGCTGGTTGACGACGCCGTCCGCGCATTCGCGCAGGCCGCCGATCATCTGAAGGCGCAGGGTCGGGTCGACGAATCGTTGCGGGTGATGGAGCGCCTTCTGTTCCATCAGCCGGGAAACTTCGCCAAAGCGCGCGAGCTGGCGGAGGCCTATATCGCCAAGGGAACCCCGCGCCTGGCCCTGCCCAAGCTCCAGGCTTGTCTGAATGGCGATCCCCGCGACCCGCGCACGCTGTCGCTTCTGGCCCGGGCGCTCGAACAAATGGGACAGGTGCCCAAGGCGGTATCCGTGCTGAAGGAATTGGTCCGCCTGTGTGACGAGCTGGGCCGGGGCACTGAACGGGACGCAGCGGTGTTGCGTGGTCTAACGCTGGACCCGAGCGATGACGAGCTGCGCTCCGCGGCCGCGCGCCACCACCTGGGTGGGTCGGGCGCAAGCGCGGGCGAGGCGACACCCCCGCCGGTCGTGGCCTCCGACACCCGGCTCGCGGCCGGGAGTTTCGATCTCAGCGGCCGGGTCCCCGTCTCGAGCGCGTCGGGGCGAGTGTCGGTCGCGGTGGGGCTCGGGGACACTGCCCGGGGACAGCTGTCCGGCGTTTCCCTGGGCGTCGAACCCGACGTCGATCGGATGCTGGCCGAGGCCGACGTGTTCGTGAAATACGGCCTGCTCGAGCGCGCTGCGGATCATCTGGCGCGGGTCTTCGAATTCGAACCCGAGCGTCGCGATGCGCGCGAGAAGCTGATCGGCGTGTTGCAGCGACTGGGGCGCACGGAGGCGGTGGCTCACCACGGCGCGATCTTGGCCCAGCAGATGGCCTCCGCGTCGCTGTCGGCAAGCGACCCGCCGGACCCCAGCCCGCCCGCGGTAGCCGTGAACGACGATTCGGTGGCACCCGCGGTGTTCGTTGACGGGGGGGGATCGTCGAGCCCCTATCAATCGATGGCGATCGCCGCCGCCGATCCCACGGCCGAGATGGTCACGCCCCCGCCCGTGCCGCACCGGCCTGCCCCCTTGGCGGCGCCCTCGAGCGAGACCGAGATGGCGATCGCGTCCGACGCCGAATTCGACGCGGAGGTTCGTACCGGAGACGTGCTGCTCGCGTCCCCCACGACGGTGAACCATGACGGGGACGCACCCGAGCGCCCGCTCGAACACCCGCGTCAAGGAGGGGACGACGCCAAGACCCCTCCGTTGGCCCGGAGAACCCTGGCGGTGGTCTCCGCGCGGGATGTCCCGGGAAGTCAGGCCAGCGACGATCGGGAAGATCCCGCGTTCGCGTTCTCCGAGGAGGTGGCCACCGTCGCCAGTGATGCCGACTTGGTTGCGACGGCCCTGGCCGAATTCGACGAAAATGAGCTGGCAGCGGATCTGGAACAGGTGTCCTTTTTCCTCGATCAAGCCATGTGGGACGAGGCGCGGTCCGCGCTGCGAGATCTCGAGGAACGATTTCCCCACAACCCCCTCGTCGCCGTGAAATCCCGGGAAATGCAGGCGTTCGATTCGCGCTCCACAGCCTTGGCCCGCGAGTCGGTCTCGACCGCCCGGATCATGAATGACCCCACCCTCGGCACCAACGTGATCGAACGCCGGGTCACGCTCGACGCCCCTCGGCCGCGCGCCGTGGTTAGCGGCGGCGGCGCGTCCGATGCGTCGACGCACGCGGACTTGGCGATCGCNNCGACCGCGAGGTTTTCGCGCTGACCACGATGGGCGAGTGTTTCGAAGCCAAACACAGCTTCACCGAGGCCATCATCCGCTACAAGCGGGCGCTCAATTGTGAGCAGATCACCCCCCAGGAAACGCTGGTTCTTTACTTCTTGCTCGGCGTCGCCTTCGAGCGTCTGGGTGATGTCAGCGAAGCCTTGTATTTCTTCGAGAAAGTCTTGAAACGCGATTCCAAGTTTCGCGACGTCGACCTGAAGGTGTCGGAGTTGAGGCCGCGGCTCGTCAAGAGGGCCCGATGACGGAGTCATTGTTCCGCCCCGATCTGGAGGAGCGAGCCGCGGCGTTCTTTCGCCACCTACAAGACCGGATCGTCGGCGGCCTAGAGGGCCTGGACGGCGGCCATTTTCGCGAAGACACCTGGGATCGGCCGGGAGGCGGGGGGGGGCGTTCCCGCGTGCTCTCGGACAGCGCCTTGTTCGAAAAAGCGGGCGTGAATTTTTCCGAGGTGTTCGGACAGCTGCAGCCCCACATGGCATCGAGCCTGCCGGGCGAGGGATTGACCTTCCACGCGACCGGGGTCTCGCTGGTTCTGCATCCACGCAGCCCGCGCGTCCCGACCGTGCACGCCAATGTTCGTTTCATCCAGCGCGGGAATGTCGCCTGGTTCGGCGGCGGAACGGATCTGACCCCGTACTACGTGGTTCCCGCGGACGCGACCGCATTTCACCGGGCGCTCAAGGACATCTGCGATCGCCACGAGCGGTCCTTGTTTCCGCGGTTCAAGGGCTGGTGCGATCGGTACTTCTTTCTTCCCCACCGCAATGAGCCGCGCGGGGTAGGGGGCATCTTCTTCGACTACCTGGGCGTGGGAGCCGAAGCCACCGCGGGTGAGCCCGCGCCCCCACCCGGCACCGACTGGGAAAAGGATCCCGAACGCGTTTTCGCATTCGTGCAGGATCTCGGTTTGGGCATGATGGATGCGTACGGGGCGATCGTGTCGCGCCGACGCTCCGAGGCCTGGGGCGATCGCGAACGCGAATGGCAGCTTCTCCGCCGCGGTCGCTACGTGGAGTTCAACTTGATCTACGATCGCGGCACGTTGTTCGGTCTGCGCACCGACGGCCGCGCGGAATCGATCCTCATGTCGTTGCCCCCGGAAGTCCGCTGGCGCTACGGGGCCGCGCCCGCCCCCGGGTCGCCCGAGGCCGCCTCCCTCGCGGCCATCTGCTCGCAGCGCGACTGGGCCGGCGACGATCCGGGCTGACCCGGTTTCAGTCCCGCGCTTCAGTCGCGCGCCTCAGGTTGCGGTGGGAGGGCGAGATTGTTTGAACCCGCGCTCCCGAGAGGAGTCGCGGNNACCCACCAAAGACGCCGCGCCGAGGAGCCCACCATGAGCCCGCTGACCCTGGTTCGAGACGACGATCGGGATGTCCTCACGGATCGGCAGCGGAATATTCTGGAGTTCATTACCCAATCCATCAATCAGCGCGGATATCCACCGACCCTGCGCGAGATTGGAACGCACTTCGGGATCCGATCCACGAACGGCGTGAACGATCATCTGCGGGCCCTGGAGAAGAAGGGGTATTTGCAGCGGGAGGACTTGAAGTCGCGGGCTCTGCGGCCAGTGGCGGCTTCGGGACGACCCTTGGAACCATCCACGGAGGTCGTCGACATTCCTCTGCTGGGGCGGGTAGCGGCGGGCGTGCCGCTCCTGGCCGTCGAGAATGTCGAGGACACGGTCCGCGTCGATCGATTCTTCATTGGTCAGACACGCGAGGTCTTCGCCCTGCGGGTCAAGGGCGATTCGATGATCGAGGACGGAATCTTCGACGGAGACTATATTTTCGTGCGCAAGCAGTTGCACGCGACGCGGGGCGATACCGTGGTGGCCATGATCGAGGGCGAGGCCACCGTGAAGCGGTACTACCCGGAAGGCGACATGATCCGNNTTGGGTGTGGTGATCGGCGTGTACCGCAAGACGCAGTGAAGGCGGGGGTTCGGGCGCTCGAACGCGCATGCTAGGCTGGCCCTGTGGGTGGGGCCCCAAGACAGGCGCGGCCGCGCCGCACGGACAGCCGCGAGCAAGACCAGGCGCCGACGCGCCCGGTTGCCCGTGCCCGCGGCCACCTGGGCCGTGGCTTGGCGATGGCCCTCCTGCTCCATCTGCACCTTCTGGCGCCGCTGTTGATAGCGACGTTCATCTACGCGGCGCGCGAGGCGGCCGAGCGCGCCGAGGAGATGGATGTGGGCTTCGAAAGCGTGGCCCCCGAGGAATTGCCCCGGGATCTGCCGTCCCTGGACGATACCCCGGAACCCCTCGCCGCGGCTCCCAAGCGGAAGGTGAAACCGGACCGTCGCGATCGAACCCAAGATCACCAGAAACGTCCGGAGGCCGCGCGCAAGCCTGACGAAAAAGAGAAGGTCGCCAAGGAAACTCCGCCACCGTTGCCCGAGCCCGAGGTGCCCGTTCCGCCGCTGCCGCCCATGCCCCAGCCACCGCCGCCCCCACCCCAGCCGAAGTCGCACGAGAAGATCGTGGATCTCGACAACGACAAGGAGGTCGAGCCGCCCCCCGACGCCAAGTATTTGGCCCAAAAGAACAACCGCGCCGACATCGAGACCCGGGCGACTCAGACCAACATGGACCGGGAACAGAAGGGCGGGGAGGGGTCGCAGGAGCCGCAAGGGGAGCGCCGCGATGATCCGGAGGTCGGCGACGATCGCGCCAAGATCGCGCAGCTCGAAGAACAGAAATCCAAGCTGGGGCGGGCCGCTCCGGAAGTGAGCCCGCAAAAGGAGACGGAGGTCCCCGATCGCCCCGACGAAAAGCGACCGCCCCAACGGTCTCCGGTTCTGACGTTGCGGGATGCATCGCCCCGAGGGCATGAGATCACGCCGGAGACCGTGGATCCCTCGCTGCCGCACGATCCCGCGGGCATGCTCGCCAGACCCACCGCGCACGGGGCGTTTCGGGACGAGGAAGCGGACCATCGACATGACGGTTCGAAGCGTCTGAAGCTCGCCCTGTCGGGCAAGGACTACGAGTACCTGTTTGGCAAGGAGGCCAAGGCCGAGCGGCAACTGGTGCAAAAAGAACGCTCGACGCGCCTGGGAAAGTACGCCCGCGGAGCGGCCCGGGTTCGATCGGCGCTTGAAAATTTCATCACCGAGGTCAAGCCGGGAAATCAGACGGCGCTGAACACCCGGGCCGCGCCCTTCGCGACGTTCATCGCCCGCATGCACCGGAATATTCACCAGCTTTGGGGGTTTGGAACCCTCGTCGATTGGGAGGAGCTGCCCGCCTCGAGCCCGCTCAACGACGAGTCCCTGGTGACCACCCTCGAAATCGAATTGAACCGCGACGGGACTGTCAGCAAGGTCAGCATGGTGCGGGCCTCGAAATACTTGCCCTTCGACGCGGCGGCGATTGACGTCGTCTTGAATGCTGCCCCATATCCCGAGCCCCCGCGCGAGATCAGATCCGGCAACGGCAAGATCTACGTTCACTGGAGTTTTTTCCGCGATGGCCACCAGTGCGCGACNNGAACGAAAAATGGGGGAGGCCAACGAACGGCGGATGGTCGCCGAATCCTTGCCCGAGGCCGAACGGGAGCCGGCCTCCCCGGCCGCCTCCGGTCCCGTACCGCCCGCGACGGAACCCGTGGACAATCAGGACCAGGCGACGAAGGATTTCGCGCAGAGCTGGTTCGCCTCTTTCGCGCGCGGTGACATCGGCGCGATGACGGCACGCGCGGCGTATCCGTTTCGTTCCTCTGCCGGTGTCGCCGCCAAGAGTCGCGAGGAATTGGCGCAGATGCTCGCGAACCTGGTCGCGGAAACACCGAAACGCGCGTTGGCGTCCATATCCGTCGAGACGGCGGCGAGCCTGCGAAAGTTGATTGGAAAGTTGCCGCCCGGATTGGATGATGGCTCGGGCACCTTGTTCGCTGTCACCCGCATCGACAGCGACATGATGATCTTGCTGCTGGCGAAAACCGGAGCCGGATGGAAAGCAACCGGCCTGATCCGGCGCTGAATTCCTCCTCCGCCGAACGCCGCCAGCGCAGCTCGTCGTGAAGACCAGGCGCAGGTTCGCCGAAGTTCATGGTGGGCGCCCCACGACCGTCCAACCCGGCTCAGGTAAACCCCCGCACATCGCACTGATGGGCAAATAACGCGTCGAATTATGGGGCCCGTCGGTTGATATAACTATATGTAATTATTTAATTATATTGCTTGTGGTTTTCGTGGGACGGTGTCGGGCCACCGTGGTAAAGCTTGGCCCGTGCCAGTCCTGGCGGTTCGGTCGCGGCGAGTGGCGGGGGCGAGCCCCCTGGCGAAGACTGTCCGCAGGATCGGGATGCAGAAGCTTTTGTCCACGCGTATCTGCGATCTGGAGCTGCGTCCCACGGGGGCATTGGCCGAATGCGTGGAACAGGTCATTTCCGAGATGCGCGCGCGCGGAATCACGTTTGTTCCAGCGTTCTACCTGGGCGATGACGACTTCTGGACGTCCGATCAGGCGGTCAGCGTCAACATCCCGTGGTATCTGGCTACCCCCGAGCTGTGGCGGCTCGTAAAGGATCACCTGTTCGAGTATTCGCGCGAGGAAGTGTTGATGTATCTACGCCACGAGGCTGGACACGCCCTGTCCTACGCCTATGGCCTATGGCGGCGCCGTGATTGGGTCGCGATGTTTGGCGATTTCCGCCGTCCCTATCGCGACGTGTACGGGCCCAATCCGTGGAGCCGCGATTTCGTGAGGTACCTGCACTGGACGGGCATGTACCACTACGCCCAAAAACATCCCGACGAGGACTGGGCCGAAACCTTCGCGGTCTGGCTGGATCCATTGTCCCGGTGGCGCCGTCGCTATCGTGACTGGCAAGTCGTGCTGGCCAAGCTCGAATACGTCGATCGGGTGCTGGATGTGGAAGGCGCTTGCCGCGGCTCGCCCCCGAATGCCCGCCTGGGGCTGAGGGTCCCGTACACCGAAATCCGCGAGACCGTGGCGGAGTACTTCGACATCGGCGACGAGGTCGACGAGGATTTGATCGAGTACCGCAAGGATCTGCTGGAGATCTTTCCGCGTCAGAAGCCGTCCCGTCAGATGGGTGTGGGGCGCCCGCGTCCGGGGGTCAGGGACCGCGTGCAAGGCAAGGGGAAGGATCGGTTTGGGCACACGGCGCAGTCGCTCTCGGCTGCGCGCTTCATCCAGCAGAACCAGCAGATGCTGGTCGACCGCTTGTCGAGCTGGATTGGCAACTCCGACAAGCGCGTGATCTCGCGTTTCCTGCGCCAATTGCAGGCCGTGTGCACCGATGAGCGATTGATCGTGCCCGAGAGTCGCCGCACCGAGAAGTTGGTGGAGCTGACCATCGTGGCGACGTGGCACGTGGTCGATGGCATTCACAGGTTGAGCTAGCCGGTTTTTGGTTTTGAAGCGATCTCGGGTCAGGCCCCGCCGGTCATGAGCTGGGCCCGCCGGGGGCGGCTATCCGCCAGCGCTCCAAAGAGCGAGAACTGACCGCGGGCCCGGACGAGATTGTGCTCGCCGCGGCCCGTGAATCGCAAACTGTCCCAACCAAAATACGTCTCCGCGAGCGCGTCGGCCGCGAAGCGCGCGCTCAACTCCAGGCTGATCCATTCCGGACCAAGCAACAGGGCGCGTTGTTCGTCCGGCGTGAGGCTGCGGGCCAGCCCATCGCGATAGCCATCCAGCGAAGCCGCGAAGATTTGCAGGTCCAGCTCCGCGACTTCGTTGTCCTCGCCGCTGCGATTGCACCAGGATCGCCAGGCGTCTCCCATTTCAAAGGCCAATGGCATCGGGCCGACCGTATCCAGATCGATCAGGCACAGCGCCGTGTCGCACAGCGGCGCCGACGGGCCGGCGAACAGCAGGTTGTTGAACTTCAGATCGCCGTGACACACGCGCGGGGGCAGCGCCGGCAGCGCGGGTAGCTCCGCGGCCCCGCGCAGGATCTCCTGCGCCAACGACGAGACGGCGGCGAACAGACGGTGGTCGCGGTGCGCGACGACCGCGCGGCGGAGATGGTCCAGGTGCCCGGCGGTGTCATGGACGCTGGCGCGCCGACCGACGAACACATGAGACAGCTCGGACAGGGCCGTGTGAAAACGCGCCACCAGAGCGCCTGCGGCGCGTGCCTGGGCCGGCCCGCTCACCACGTCGAACGAGGCTCCCTCCACATGAGTCATCACGCGCCACACCGCGGGACCGCCGTCGCCGCTCCCGCCCTCGACCCCGCCCCCGCCGGCACCGGACAGTTCAAGAAAAAGGTGTCCATCGAGGGTGGGGACGAGCAGCGGCGTGATCAATCCTCGCCGCGCCAGCGCGGTGGTGACCGCCTGAATGTTGTCGTGGATGGACGACGGAAACAGGGGATTCACGCGTTGCAGGATCAGGCGCCGATCGTCCTGCGTGACCAGAAATGTCTGATTGATCAGGCCCCCGGCGAGGGGCGTGATCGTCGCCCCTGGTCCGATGGGAAATCGCGGGAGGACCCGTTCACGAATCAGTTCCAGGAACGCTGGCCTCACGGCCGCCGCACCAGATCGCGCAGGCGGCCGGCCGCCTGTTCAGCGGTGAGATCGCGCTGGGGCTCTCCCAGCATTTCGTAGCCGACCATGAACTTCTTCACGGTCGCCGATCGCAGCAGGGGCGGGTAGATGTGGGCGTGGAGCTGCCAGTGATCGGCCCCGCTGTCGGCCCGCTGGTCAGCTCCGTATTCGAAGGGCGCGCCGTGCCATCCCATCGAATACGGGAACGAGACGTCGAACAAGCGGTCGTAGCCCCGAAGCAAGGCCCGGAGAAAGGCGGCGAGATCCGCGCGTTCGGTGGCCGTGAGATCCGGAAGACGCGCCACGTGCCGTTTCGGCAAGATCAGAGTCTCGTAGGGCCATACCGCCCAAAAAGGAACCACCGCGACGAAATGATCGCTCTGGTGAACCAATCGGAGGGCCAACTGGAGCTCGCGCGCGGCGTAGTCGACCAACAGGGGGGACCCTTGCAGGGACAGGTACGAACGCTGCTGGTGGTCCTCCGCGGCGGGCTCGTTCGGCAGCGCGCTCCCCGCCCAGATCTGGCCGTGAGGGTGGGGATTCGAGCAACCCATCACGGCGCCCTTGTTCTCGAACACCTGAACCCATTTGTACGTGGCGCCGAGCATGGCCGTTTCGCGGGCCCAGGTATCGACCACGCGCGCGACGTCCGCGGTCTCCATCTCGGGGAGGCTGAGATCGTGGCGCGGAGAAAAACAGATGACGCGACACCTGCCGGTCACGGCCTCGCTGCGCAGGAGCGGGTCGGACGACCACCCTGCGGACGGGTCAGTCGGCTTCTCGGCGCCGTGGCTGGCGGCGGCCCGCGCCGCGAGATCGTCTGGGCCACCCGCCCCATGCTCCGGGAGCAGGGCGCTGAAGTCGTTGTCGAANNGGGCACAGGTAACAGGTCGGGTCGTACGACGGACGTCGATCGTGAGCGACGGCCTCGGTTTGACCTTGCCAGGGGCGCCGATTGCGGTGGGGCGACACCAAAACATATTGCCCGCTGAGGGGGTTGTAGCGCCGATGGGGGTCGGACTCGGGATCGAAGGTCAAGGCTCCTCGGTTGCCGTGACGAGATGGGCGCCGCGCGCGGGCTTGGACACGAAGTGAGTCAGCGTGCGTCCGGTGCGCTGCTTGTACTCGACGGCCAGCTTGTCCGCGACCGTCGCCACGCTGCGCGTACGCACCAGGGTGACGGTGCACCCTCCGAACCCGCCACCCGTCATGCGGGAGCCAAACACGCCCCCGGCATCGCCGATATCGCCGGCGAGGTCGACCAGGACATCCAGCTCCGGGCAACTGACCTCGAAATCGTCGCGCAGGGAGCGGTGGCTTTCGTACATCAGGGCGCCCACGCTCGCGAAATCACGCGCTTCCAGGTGTTCAGCGGCCGCCAGCGTGCGAGCGTTCTCCGTGACGACGTGGCGAGCCCGTCGGCGTACCACGGGATCGAAGATCCCACGGGCCGCGTCCACCATATCGGGGGTGGCGTCGCGCAAGGTGGGAACCCCGAGCTGGCGGGCCGCCTCGGTGCATTCGGCGCGCCGCCGCGAATAGGCACCGTCCGCCAGGGCGTGTCTGATGTTGGTGTTGCAGATCAGCACGCTCACCTGAGGATCGGCGAAGGGGACCAGCCGCACCAGCTCGAACTGGCAGTCGATCAGCAAGGCGCCGGCCTGGTCGCCGAGCACCGAGGCCAACTGATCCATGAGGCCGCAGGGCACCCCGGCGAATTCATGCTCGGCTTGCCGGCAGAGCCTGGCCTTCTCACGGGCGTCGAGCGTGGTNNCCTCCCCCGAGGGGGACGTCGGACAGGATCAAGACGTCCAGGCTGGGAGGCGCCAGACCACGTTTCTGAAAGCCGCTGATCACACCGCGGACGTAATTCGCCCAGGTGGGCTCCCCCGGGCCGAGCGCGCCACCGAGGGGCACGTCCACCGCGGTTTCGAGCGCGGCGCTGTGCACGCGGATGCGCGGGACGGAGCCCACTCGACCGCGGTCGGCGATTGCGGCCGCCACGATCGCATAGCGATCGATCGCCATCGGAAGCACGAATCCACCGTTGTAGTCGGTGTGTTCACCGATGAGGTTCACGCGTCCGGGAGCCGCCGCCAGCCACTCGGGCGGCCGGCCAAAGCGCTCGGCGAAGGCGCGCCGGGTGGCTCGCACCAACGCCGTCAGACCATCGTCGGCCAAGCGCGGGGCAGCCCGGTTGGCTATGCCTACGAATGACATCAGCCCGGGTACCATACGACGCGGGGATCTTCGGGAGCGCGCTCGTAGTTCCACGCGGCATCGGTCAGCTTGCGCAGATCAAACTGCGGTCTCCAGCCCAGCAGAAACTTGGCCTTGCTGTTGTCGAGCCAGGTTGAATGAAAGGGCGTGGCAACGGCGACGCTGGGCAGGCCGCGCGATTCGGACAGGTAGGCGGCCAACGCGCCGTAGTCTACGGGCTCATCCATGCAAATATTGAAGGTCTGTTTGCGCGCGGACGGGGCATCGATTGCCGCGAGAATCGCGCCGACCAGATCGTCCACGTGCACGAAGTTGCGTTTCACGGGCCGTCCGCTGGGATCGAGCATGATCGGAACGGTGTGCGTCTTGGTGTAGAGGCCTGCTTTTTCGGGCCCCACCAAATCGCCCCAGCGTGGCCCCCCGAATACGTCATCACCGAAAGACAATTGATACTTGAAGTCGTCTTTTTCCATGATCCAGGGCGCGCGCAGGCAGCACCCGTTCAGATCGTACTGGATGTAATACTGCTCCAGCATGACCTCTTCGAGGACCTTCGACAAGGCATAGCAGCCGGGATACGCGCTATGTTTTTGGGTTTCGGTGACCGGGATGGGATGCGGAAAGAAGAAGTGCCCCATGCCGGCGTCGCCGCCAATCAGGAGGAATTGCCGAAACACCGGACTGTTCCGGCAGGCCTCGAGCAACCAGAACATGCCCTTGATGGCCACGTCCATGATTGACTCCGGGGTTTCCTTGCTCGTCGCCAGGTGCAGGACGTGGGTCACGCCCGCGACCGCCTTGTCCACGGCCTCGCGGTGTTCGATGGAACCGGAGACGACCTCCAGGCGCGGGCCGGCTTCCAGCTTGCGGTTGTGACAAAGGGCGCGGACCACGAACCCGTCGAGGTTCGGATCGGCGAGCAATCGTTTGATGACGGTCTGCCCCACCTTGCCGGTGGCCCCGGTGACGAGAATGCGTTTTGTATCAGCCATGATGAATCAATTTGTCCTTAGGAATGAAACTACTTGTTCTTGCGGCGCGTGGCATTTTTTTCGAACAGGCGATCGACGATGACGGCGGCCAGGATGACACCACCGGCGACCACGTTTTGCCACAAGGATTTGCCAGGGCGTTGGGCTGGATGAGCTCATGGCGGACCAGCGACACACACCACGTGGGTGGCGTTCGCGGGGCCCGCGGTGTGGGCCCGTCGACGGTGATGGTTCTCATCTTCTCAACTCGCGAAGCTCGCTCCAGAACTGGGCAACGTTCTCCTTCTTGACGGTCAGGATTCCGGTATCCACCACCGGCGGCACGGCCTTGCCGTCCTTGAGATCCTTCAACGCCTTGATGGACTGATATCCAAACTGAAACGGCCTCTGGACGATGGTCGCGAAGATTGCGCCGTCCTGAACTGCTTTCAACGTCTCCTCTTCCTCGTCGAACACGACCATGACCGGCTTTTCGTGGCGCGTGGACGCGCGCACCGCGCCCGCCATGGACGGACCGTTGTACGACCAAAGGCCCAGTAACAGGACCAGGTCGGGGTAGCGCGCCAGGGCGTCCTCCACATTTTTCTTGGCCAGCGCCCGATCGGTCTTGTCGAGGTAGACCGGCAACATCTCGAAACCGGGGAGCTTGCCCAGGGTCTCGTCGACCCCCTGTTTGCGTTCGATGGCGTTCTGCATGTCGATGCGACCAACAAAAATCGCAATCTTGCCCTTCGTGATCCTGGCGGCCTTCAAGCCTTCGATCGCGGCGGCGCCAGCGGCTCGGCCAGCGTCGATATTGTTGGTTCCCACGTAGACACTACGCTTCGATTTCGGAGCGTCGGAGTCATCGCATACCAGCGGCATCTTGGCGGCCACCTTGTCGAAGGTACCCGTCATCGCATCGGGGTTGATCGGGCTGATGGCGACCCCGTCGTAGCTCTGCACCATGATGTCTTCCAGGAACCGCTGCTGATCCGCGATCTCGCCCTTCAGGGGGCGAAACATGTCCACCTTGACGCCGAAATCCTTCTCGGCCTTCCGCAACCCCTTCTCCGCGATGTTCCAAAAATCCGAAGAATTGTTGGTGACGAAGGCGAAGCGATAGGTGCTATTGCCCGTACCAGCCGTGGACGCGGCCGCTGACGATGGCGCCGTCTCGGTCTTCCTGCATCCGGCCCCCGCGAGGGCGACCAACAGGGCGGCGACTGTGCGGCCGCCCCGCGTGAATCGGCGCCGGCGGGGACCTCGGTTCGAAGGCGCGCGGGTCGAAAGTCGCATGGGCAGCTCCTGTGCGGGTTCCTGAGCCGGTCGTCCGTGATGCCGGTCCAAATCCGTCGAATGTCCGTCGAATTGTCGGCGAGCGCCGGGGGGGCCTATTCGGCCGTGAATTTGTGAATCATCGTGTGCATATACGTCTGTCCGGGATTCAGCAACACCTGCGCTCGCCACCCCGGAACATTGACCGCGTTCGGATAGCTCTGGGTTTCCAGGCACAGACCCGCGTACTGGGCATAGGTCACGCCTGATTTGCCGACGATCTTGCCGTCCAGGAAATTCCCCGAATAGAACTGGACTCCCGGTTGGTCCGCCTCGATGGTCATGACCCGCCCCGAGGCGGGATCTTTCAGCCGGGCGACCGGTCGAAGCTGTCCGGGAGCGCCGTTGACCACGAAATTGTGATCGTATCCGACGGGATCGCCGCCCGCCGCGCGCAGGTCTCGGCCGATGGGCTTGGCGGCGGTGAAATCGAATGGCGTGCCACGGACCGACGCTTCGACGCCTGTGGGGACCATCGGGTCGCCCGGTGTATAGCGGTCGGCGTGCAGCAGCAGCTCGTGATCGACGATGGACCCCGCTTCCGCTCCGCCCAGATTCCAGTAGGTGTGGTGCACCATGTTCACGATCGTGGGTCGATCGGAGGTCGCGGACATCTGCACGCGCAGCTCGTTGCGGCTGGTCAGGGTGTAAACCGTCGTGGCCCGGACGCATCCGGGATAGCCCTCGTCACCGTCTGGTGAGA
The DNA here is from genome assembly GCA_003161835.1 of Myxococcales bacterium. GTDB lineage: Bacteria > Myxococcota_A > Polyangia > Fen-1088 > Fen-1088 > FEN-1088. The sequence continues at coordinate 18,772 of PMNO01000605.1, forward strand.
CCAGGGTCAGTTTCAAGGCGGGCCCTTGCGGCGCCTGGAACGGTTCCGCGCTCCAGACGGCCTTGTCCCAGCCCTTCACCCCACCGTGCAGGTGGTGTGGCTTGTCGTTCGCCGCCAGGACGTATGAGTTCCCGTCGAGAACGAATCGCGCGTCTCGAATGCGGTTCCCGACGCGGCCAACCGTTGCCCCGAAATAGGGGCTGTCCTTCAGGTAGCCATCGAGATGGTCGTGACCGAGGACGACATCGGCGCAACGGCCCGCGCGATCCGGAATCGACAGACTGGTGAGGAGCGCGCCGTAGGTGGCCACCCGCGCGGTCAGGCCACCATCATTGGTGAGCGAATACAGGTCGACCCGTTGGCCGTCGACCGTTCCAAAGGGAGTTTGGGTGATGGCAGGGGGCAGTGGGCTGACGTGGTCAGTCGGCATGAATTTCCCTGGTCGGCCGGGATTGACGGGGGCTGCCCCGGGGTCAATCCATAAACTGAGACGGAACCCGAAGTCGCGGCACACTAACAACCGCCGGATGCTAAGTAAATAGTATTTCCTATCCGTCGACGGCCTCGGGAGAGGGCAATCATCTGATAGTCTCGGCGCCGAGATCCCCCGTGCGGGGAGCAACGCGGCATGGAAGACAAACTCAATGGGGGCGCAATCGGCGCCGGAGGCATCGCCCCGGATTTGGCGGAGGTCTCGTTACGCTCGCGGGGGAGTGTTCCGACCAACCCCGGCTAGCTGAGGCATATGCAACGCAAGGTCGACAATAGAGGCATGCGCGAGATCAACCGCGCGATCGTGCTCGATATCATTCGGCACAGTGCACAGATTTCGCGGGCCGAACTGGCCAATCGATCGGCTCTGACCAAGCCAACCGTGTCGGCGATTGTGGATGATCTGATGCGCGACGGGACGGTGCGCGAGGTGGGGTTTGCCGAAACCGCGTCCAACGGCGGCCGTCCCGCCCGCCTGCTCGAATTCAACGGACAGTCTGCCGCCTACCTGGGTATTCATTTCAGCGCGCGCGGCACCGCCGTGGCCGTGGCCGACGCCCGCGGTGTCATTCGCGCGATCGCCGAAGGTCCGTCAATCAAGGGCTCCCCCAAGAAATCCATGGAGGCCCTGGAGCCGTTGCTCGAGGAGGCGCTGATTTCGGCCAGCGTTCCGCGGGGCCGTTTGCAGTCGGTCGGGGTGGCGGTGCACGGTCCTGTCGAGCAGTCCACGGGTGTGTGCGTGGTCTCGCCGAATCTGGGCTGGCACGACGTTCCGCTCCGCAGCATGGTGAAGGACGCGTTCGGACTGCCNNTTTGGCGGAGAAATCGGCCATTGTCCCGTGACCGATGACGCTGGGAGGGTGTGCGCGTGTGGCCGCCGCGGCTGCCTCGAAACAGTGGCTTCCGGCATGGCCATCGCGCGGGCGGCCAAGCAAGCGGTGGCAGGCTCCGAGCCAACCGTCTTGCGCGGCTCCCGGCGTCCGCTCGACGCCGCTGCCGTGACCGCGGCGGCGCGCGATGGCGACAAGGTCGCCAAACGCATCTTGTCCGAGGTCGGGGAACATCTGGGCAAGGGGATCTCGTACTTGTTGAATATCCTGGACCCGGAGATGATCGTCGTCGCCGGTGATCCGGCCAGCGCCGGGGAGGCGTTGTTTGAACCGCTACGAGCCTCGGTGGATCGGCACGCCCTTCAGCCGCGGGGTGTGCGCATCGTGCCGTCGATCCTGGGCGCGCGCGCCGAGATCATCGGAGCGGTCCTGCTCGCCATGGACCACGTCCGCGGCGGCGTGCGCACGGTGTCTTTCGTTTCGGCGACCCAGCCGACAGCTGAAGGGCCGGAAGGGCATCCCGGTCGCCTCGATAGCCGATTGGCCGTGATCAGCGACCGATGACGGCGAAGCAATTTTTCGCGCCGATCCCGCGAGCCCAGCTCCGCAAAAGGTTAGAGTCTCCGGGTGCGTCCGTCGCGTGACGATCTGTACGCCCTGCTTGGCGTGGAGCGCTCGGCCACCGAGGTAGAAGTGCGGCGCGCCTATCGCAGGATGGCGCTGCTGCATCACCCGGATCGGGCGGGCGCGGCCAGCGCTCCCCGCTTTGCCGCGATCGCCGACGCGTATCGCGTGCTTGCCGACGCCGTCGCACGTTCGGCCTATGACGCCAGCTTGGCGGAACAGGACGCCTGGAACGCCCGGGACCGCGGCGGCGTCCACTCCGGTGGAGTTCACTGGACCCTCGCCACGGATGCACAGAAGGCCGCTCGCCCGGTGCGGATTGCGGACTTGTTGCCGCGCGTGTCCGGGCGACTGGAGGACCTGGTGGCCTCAAGGATCGCGGCGATCGGCGCGGATGGTTTCATCGAATTGCATTTGAAGGGACGGGAAGCCGCCTCGGGGGGCACCGCGGCGATCCAGATGGCACTGAAGGTGGTCTGCGCCAGTTGCGGAGGTGTGGCGCGTCCGGGTGGGGTCTGGTGTCGGCTCTGCGAGCACGAAGGGCGGGTGACCGAAGATGTGATGGTCTGCGTTCGGGTGCCCCCCTTGACCCATCCGGGATCGGTGCTGACGATTTCGGTGCCGCGGGTCGTGGACGCCCCTCTCCGTGTGCGCGTCTTCGTCCACGGTCTGCGGCCCTTTGCGTCCCAGAGCCTGGACTACGACGACTGAGCTAGAACAGACTGCCCTGTCGATCCGATGCGGGAGGATTCGTCGGTTCAGCCGGGGCCAGGCAACCGGGATCGTCGTTCTTCACCGAGTTCACGCGGCGCGACACGGCGGTGGCGACCAGCGCGCTCTCCGGGGCCGGCTCGATGAGGCTGATGACGTTGGACGGGGCGGCCCTCAACCAATCATCGATGCGATCGGACGAGATCACCACCGGCATTCGGTTGTGCACCCGCGCGACCAGGCGATTGGGCCGGGTGGTGAGGATCGTGAACCGGGGGCGGGCTGCGGGACCGCCGGCCGGGCTCTGATACAGGCCGGCGAGCAGCACCAAACCCCCATCGGAACGGTGGAACCAGGTGGGGGCGCGTTGCGCGTCCCACTCGAAAAATCCGTCCGTCACCACCAGACAACGGCGTGACGCGAAGGCCTCGCGAAAACCGCGGCCCGAGCCCGCCTGTTCCCCTCTGACGTTGATGAGGGGCCGCCCCGACGCCAAATATCCCCAGACGGCGGGTACGATGACCCGCCGATCAGCGCCGGGTTCGACAATCCAGAGCAGGTCCGACGGCGCCATGTTGTAGCGCGGGCGAAACAGCGCAGCGTCATCGGGAGAGATCTCGGCGTCCAGCTCCCGGAGGATCTGGTCAATGTCGCCATTCGTCAGCGTCGCGCGACCGCACATCCCGGAGATCTAGCAGTTCTTGCCGCGACCACGCGGACCGAAGAAATATTCAAATTGAAACACCCCCGAAACGGTCGGGAGCCTATGCTTGGCTCGTAGGTACGAAAAACTTAGCTCTTGGAAAGTTGAAGGAGGGTTCGAAAAGATGGAAGCGACGGTGGGACGAGGGGAAGCGGGGGACTTTGGGAATGGGCCGATGAGCATCGAGACGCTGGAACGAGCGGGCACCCTGGGAAGGTTGCTGGTGCGCGTTCGACAGGAGCTCGACACGGCTGTCACTTGTGGGGGTAGGGAGTTTGAACGACAGCGCTCGCAGGTGGCTTTCGGCCGCGTGATGGCCAGGGTTGCCGAGCGGCACCGTCGGGGTCGTTGGTGGAGGGTCGGCGTGATGCGCGGGGTGACGCGAACCATCCGAGCGATGACCGCGATCGGTTCCTCGCTCTGGAACTGCCGCGCGCTGCGCATGCTCATGCCGTAGCCCGACCGGCTATCTCGGGTCGCATGCCGACGGCTGCGTCGCTCCGAGCGGGCGGCGGGTCCACCACGCGCCGGTCGCATCTCGTTCGGCGATGGAGGTGAATCGATACGCCCAGAACACGATGCGCACGGCCGACGGCGCCGACGGCAGGTCCGACCCGAAGAGCGACGCGACGGCCGCCGGATCGTCGCACAGGCGGGCCTGCAGCGCGGCCACGTAGGCCGGCTGCCGGCGCTGGTAGCTGAGTCCGTAAAACCAGAGCAGGAAATCAACGCGCGGCTGGTGGGGGGCGACCAGGCGCGGCGCGCGCGCCGGATCGCCGGGTTTGAACTTGAAGTATTGGGCGGTCCAGACGCCGTGGTGCAGGAGCTGCACTTCGGGTTCGATTCGTTCGCGCGTGACCGCCGCGAATAGATGAAACGCGTTGACGACGCGAAACGTTTGCGACCATTCGAGAACGGGGACCAAGATCGTCGCGGCTTCCCCGCTCGGCTCGCCGAAGTGAAACCACGCTTCCGTGAGCGATACGAAGGCCCACAGTCCCGCGCCGACCCAGGCGGCGACTCGGACCGGACGTCGGAGGCCCGGCGGACCGTTGGCGATCGCTCGCTTTGGCCTGCGTCGCCACTTGCCGATCGCCGTCACATCGTGCTCGTCGAGCAGGAAAACATGCAGGGCCATGGTCAGGTAGCAGAANNAGGCGGATCCGACGCGGGCCGAAGATCCCGAATGGCAGCACCAGTTCCATGGCCAAGGTCGCATAGCTTTCGAACGCGTGCCACCCGCGCGGCAGGTGGTGTGCGTACCAGGCCAGCGCCGTCGGTAGCGGCGCGGTCTCGTAGTAGAACGACATCGCGCTGCCGTCGCGCCAGTCGTGCAACGGGGACTGCCATTTCGCCAGACCCGATTCGAAATACAGCTTGAACAGCAAGGCGCGCAACATCAAGTGAGCGAGGGGCGCGGGCCGATGGGCGGGCAAGAACGTCGCGAGCAAGCCGCACTCGAGCAACAGGTTGTCCCACTGAAAACCCAGGAAATCGCGGCAGATCGTGACGTATCCGAGGTACCAGACGGTCTGGAAGGCCGCGCACAGACGCGGGCGTGCGCCGGACAGCGCGACCAGCGACACGGCCGCCCCGACCAGGGTTCCCCAGAACAACGGTCGGTCACCCGGCATCCACGCGAGCAGGCTGGGAAAGGTCCGAAACGAAAGCGCGCCATCGGCGCGGGCTGCCGCCACGAAATCGACGAGCGGCAACAATCCCCGGCTGCCCACCAACACCAGGATCTGGCTGGCCAGCGATAGCCAGGCGACCAGGAAGACCGCCGCCAGGGCGCGGTGAAANNTTCGATATCACGTCCGTCACGGAAAGAGGTGCCGCGCGCTCCGGCCGTGGGCCCGACGCGTGGCCGCGATGGCGTCCGAGGCCCCCGCTCCGGCGCCGGACGGAAAGGTGTCGCGCGCTCCGGCCAGCACCTGGACGCACGCGCGGACGCTGCCCGCGAGCGCGGTCAAGTCGTAACCACCTTCCAGAAGTAGCACCACTTTGGCGTGGGACTCGACCACGCCACTGCACATGGCGGCGAACCCGCGCTCCGTGACCCGCATGTCACCCAGGGGATCTCGCGCGTGGGCATCGAATCCAGCCGACACGATGACCAGCTCGGGAGCGAAGGTGGACAGCGCGGGCAGAAAGACGTCCTGGAAGACGGCGCCGTAGTCCGCATCGGTCTGGCGCGCAGGCAACGCGCAGTTGACGGTGAACCCCGCGCCCTGGTCGCGCCCGATCTCGGCCGCGGCGCCCGTGCCGGGGTAAAACGGAAACTGGTGCGCGGACAGATACAAAACGTCGCTTCGTTTTTCGAACAGATGCTGGGTTCCGTTGCCGTGGTGGACGTCCCAGTCGAGGATCGCCACGCGCGACGCTCCCAGGCGCAGGGCGGATTGGGCGGCGATCGCTGCGTTGTTCAGGAAGCAGAACCCCATCGCGTGCTCCCCCTCCGCGTGATGTCCCGGCGGACGGGCCAGGACGAAGGCGTTGGCGGCGCGCCCCGACCAGACCTCCTCGACCGCCTGGACCGCGGCCCCCGCCGCCAACTGCACCGCTTCCCAGGTGCCCGGTGACGTGGCCGTGTCGGGATCCAGGTGGGATGTCGTTCGCGCGCGCGCGGCCAGGGCGGCGATGTACGCGGGCTCATGAACGGCGAGCATTTCGTCCTCGGTGGCCGGCCGTGGCGTCGACCAAGACGTTCCTTGCACCGGGTTGCCCTGCAAGTCGTCGACGACGGCTCGGAGGCGCGCCGGCGATTCGGGATGCCCCGGTCCGGGATCGTGTTCGAGGAAGCGCGCGTCGGAGATCAGGAGCGTTTGAGGGGTCATACGGCTCCCGCCGGGCGGAATGCCGTGGCCGCGTCGGCTTCCCCGCCAGTGGCGGCCGGAAGGCGAAACCAGAACCGGGCCCCACCCATCGGAGCGTCGTCGACCTGGATCTCGCTTCCGTGGTCGCGCACGATGTCGCGCACGAAGGCGAGGCCGAGCCCGGTGCCTTTCTCCCGCGTGGTGAAGAACGGCGCGAAAATCTTCTGACGCAGGGTGGGTTCTATGCCGCCTCCGTTGTCCTCGATCTCGATCCGGATGCCGCCACCTTCACGCATGGCGGCCAATCGGACGTGACCGGAATGGCCGGGGTGCGCGCGGATCACCGCCGCGACCGCATTGCGCGCCAGGTTCAGGATCGCGCGTCGCAGCTGCCCCGGGTCGGCCAGCACGGCCATGTCCGCCGCGGCGTCGACGTCGATGGTGACTCCCGGCGTGAGGGCCAGCTCGCGGATCTCGTGCAGGAGCTCCGCCACTGGAACGCAGGAAACATCGGGCAGCGAACGGCGGGCATAGTCCAGAAACTCCGCGGTGACCACCTTCAGGTACTGAACCTCGCGTTCGATCCGTGCCACCTCGGACAGGCGCTCCGGCTGATCGGAGAGCGCGTCGCGCAGGAGGCCGGCAAAAAGCTCCAGCCCGCCCAGGGGATTGCGGACCTCGTGGGCGATCCCCGCCAGCATCATCTGGTGCCGTTCGTCGCGAGCTTTCAGGGCGGCGCGCATATCATCCAGGGTACCTGCCAGAAAACCCACTTCATCGTCAGTCGTCACCGGTACCGATCGATCCAGATCGCCGCGCCCGATCCGTTCGGCGGCGACCGCCAATCGCACCACCGGGCCGCTGATCCGGCGCGCGATCACCACGGTCACGCCCATCACGATCGCGAGCGCCACCATTCCACCCAGAATGAGCTGCCGCCGAAACGCGCGCAGAGGGACAAAGTAGTCGGCGCTGGCCTCGACCACCGCGTAGCCAGCGATGTCGGGGGGATCGCCGACGGCGGCGTACCCGCGCTTGTAAGGGAGCTGATCGTGCCCGACGAATGAGGGCGACGAGGCCGGATGCCCGGAGGCGGCCTGCGCCAGCTCGAGGCGGTCCGCTCCGAGTTCGTGGGCCTTGGCGCCTGTGGCGATGCGTTCGTCGGTGTCGACCCGCGCGATCAAGTCCCGGGATACGAGCGCCACCCGGCGCACGTCGAACCGTTCCCGCGCGATGTCGAGCTTGCGCCTTACGTTGGCGAAGGTCAGCGATGCCCTGTCGCCGTCGGCCAGGGCGGTCACCTGCTCGGGAAGGATCATCCCGGCCGAGCCCGCCGCCGCCAGCGCCAGCCGACGTCCGAGCTCGTCGTCCAGCACCCGACGCGCGACTTCGTGCGCGAGCAGGCCGAACGTTCCCAGCGCAAGGATGGTGGGAATCAGGGTCCCCAACAGCAGGCGGGTCAGGAGCCGTCCGGTGGGTGCCTGCCGCATCCCCGTCAGTGTAACGCTCTCACGCGACCGTGCACCCGGGCCGATGGGCCCATCAGCCTTTCGGCGGATAGGCTTGCGTCCGGACGGCCAGGCTCTAGCGCTTCGAGAACTGGAAGCGGGCGCGTGCTCCCCGCTGTCCGTACTTCTTACGCTCTTTGGCCCGCGCATCGCGCGTCAAGTAGCCGGCCTTTTTCAGCGAGGGACGATACGCGGGGTCGATCTTGATGAGCACCCGAGAAATCCCGTGCCGAATGGCTGCCGCCTGTCCCGAAAGTCCACCCCCCATAACGGTGCAGAACACATCGTAGTTGGCTGTCGTCTCGGTCAATTCCAGAGCCTGGCGAAACACCATCCGCGATGTTTCGCGACCAAAGTAGTCCTCCAGCGATCGCCGGTTGATCTCCACCTTGCCGCTACCGGGTTGCAACCAAACGCGCGCCACCGCTTCCTTGCGGCGACCAGTGGCATAGACGGATTTCTGGGGATCAGGCATCGTAGGGGGCTCCGATTGAATCGAGTCCGGTCAGTCCAGCTTCAAGGCAAGGTCAAAATCTGGGGCAGCTGGGCGGCGTGGGGATGGCTCGCACCCGCGTACACTTTCAGCTTCTTGTAGATCTGGCGGCCCAATGGGCCCTTGGGCAACATTCCCCAAACCGCGCGCTTGACGAGATCACCGGGATGCCGCTTGTTCAGCTCTTCGGCGGTTTGCGTGCGCAGACCGCCCGGAAACAAGGAGTGGTCGCGATACAGCTTCGTTTGCCACTTGTCCTTGGTCAGCTTCACCTTTTCGGCGTTGACCACGACCACGAAATCACCGGCGTCCGCGTGCCTGGTGAAGGTCGGACGGTGTTTGCCACGAAGCACGTCCGCTATCTTGGTGGCGGCTCGGCCCAGTGTCTTGCCTTCCACGTCCACTACGAACCAGGCGTGAGGCAGGCCGGTCTTGGCCTGAAACGTGGATTGGCTTCGGGGTGCGGGGGTCGGCGAGGAAGGCATGAAAGGCGGGATTTGTACTTGATGGCCGAATCGTTGTCAACCGACCGGATCGTGGCGCAGGAACGACCCGATGGCCGCGCAGGCGCGTTCGGCGCGCTCGTCGGTCTCCACCAGGGAAAACCGCACGAAACCCTCGCCCCCGGGGCCAAATCCCACCCCGGGTGACACCGCGACCCGGGCCTCCTGCAACAGAGCCGAGGCGAAGGCAACCGCGCCAGCCGCTCGGTGGGCTGGGGGCAGGGGCGCCCAGACGAACATGGATGCCTTGGGCATGGGGACCGCCCAGCCGGCAGCGGCCAGCCCTTTGACCAGCAAAGTGGCGCGGTCTTGGTACCGCTGTCGATTGATGGCGACGTCCGCGTCGCAGGTCCCGAGCGCGGTGGCCGCCCCGAGCTGCGCGGGGGCGAAGATCCCGTAGTCCAGGTAGCCCTTGATGGTAGCCAGGTGGGCGATCAGATCCCGATTGCCCACGCAGAACCCGACCCGCCAACCGGGCATCGAGTAGCTCTTCGAAACCGTGAAGAATTCGACGGCCACGTCGCGGGAGCCGGACACTTCGAAGATGCTGCGGGTCGGCAGCGCGGGATCGAACGCCAGATCGGCGTACGCCAGATCGGAGATGACCCACAGCTTCTCTCGTCGGGCCAGCGCCACGACCTTCTCGTAGTAAGACAGGCCCACTGTCGCCGCGGTCGGATTGTGCGGGAAGTTGACGATCAGCCCAACCGGCGGGCGGGGCGCGCGCGCCAAGGACTTCTCGAGCTCGGCGAAGTGATCGACGTCGGGACCACACGCGACGGGCACGGGCTCGCCGCCGGCGATGATCACCCCAAAACGGTGAATGGGATAGCAAGGGTCGGGAGCCAACACGCAGTCGCCAGGCGAAATCAAAGCCAACAACAGGTGAGCGATCCCTTCCTTGGACCCGATGGTCACGACCGATTCGGTTTCGGCGTCAAACGTTTGCCGGTAGCGGCGCTGGTACCAATCACAAATCGCCTGTCGGGTTTCGGGCAATCCCTTGGAGGGCATGTACCGCTGGTTTCCGGGGCGGCGGGCCTCGGTGATCAGGCGTTCGATCGCCGCCGCGGGGCTGGGGCCGTCGGGATTTCCCAGACCAAAGTCGTAGATGTCCTGGCCCTGCGCGCGCAGCCGAGACTTCAGCTCATCGACCTTGGCCAGAATGTACGGGGGCAACGCCGAGAGACGTTCCGAACCGCGCACGTTTGAGGGGCTGCGTGTGCTTCCTGCCATGTTGGGGGCCGCCACATTAGTGGCTCCCGCGGAGGTCCGCAACAGCGCGAATTTCGGACGGTTTGCGAGCCTTCAACCGAAAACCTCCTTTCGGGCGGCGGTGATAATTGCGGCGACCGCGGGGTGTTGGACCCGGCGGTCGACCGATATCGCGTAGAAATGCTGCCGCAGGGTCTTGTCGTGTCCGACCGTCTCCACCTTGTACAGGCGCCGGAATTCGGCTTCGAATACCGTCGGCGTCGGGAAAACACCCTTGCCCTCTTCACCGAATGCGTACATCAAAGCGCTGTCATCGAACTCCGCGACCACGGTCGGCCGGACCTGCGCGGCACTGAACCATTGATCCAATGCTCGTCGTATGGTCACGTGACTGGCCGGAAGCAACACAGGAATCCCGTTGAGCGAACGCGGAAATCCGGTCCGGCACGATCGAGCTAGTTTTGACTTGGCGAGGAAGGTCGTCCCGCATTCTCCGAGCAAGTGATTGAACGCGTGGACCTTGATGCCTGGCCCGAGGGGCCGGTCGGCCAAGACTAGATCCAGCTCTTGTCCGGCCAGCGCGGCCATGAAGTCCTCCACCACCCGGTCCTCGCGGCAAATCAGCTGGATGGGGTGGCCGATGTGAAACGCCGGTTCAAGCAGCCGCTGGACCAACACCTTGGGCAAAGAATCCGCAACCCCCACCGTCAGGCGCAGGGGGCGGTCGGAGGGTCGCCCCTTCAAGGTCGACATCAGATCCTGGCCCAGAGAGAAGATCTCGTCCGCGTAACGAAACGTCGTCCGCCCCACGTCGGTGAGGACCAGATTTCTTCCGACTCGGTCAAAGAGCTTCTCGCCCAAGACCTCCTCCAGCCGACGGATCTGTCCGCTGATCGTCGGTTGCGCCAGCCGAAGCTCGGCGCTGGCGCGCACGACGCTCCCGTACCGGGCCACCGCCCAGAAGTACAACAGGTGATGATAGTTCATCCACTCCATCAGGGGTCCTGGGGCGGGCTCTGAACGTCGGTGGCCACGCGCGTTCTTTTAGCAGCTTTGCTTGCGCGCGGCCCGCATACCCACACGTTCTGTCGATCTAGTCATCCCCCGCTCTTCGCCCAAGCCGACCCAGGCGGGAGACGATGCATCGGTTTTTTCGCATCATTGCGCCGAACATTCCTCATATTCAATCCTTCGGCGCCGACCCAAGATTCATCCGGGGTTCTGATGCGACCCACAAACGATCGGCCGATGAAACAATTCACCCTGCATATTCCGAAGGATATCGCAGGGCAGCTTCGTGAGTGTCGGGTGTCGGTTCGCGCGTCTATCCACGCGCGCCTCAAAGGGATCGTCGAGGACTTGACGGCACGGCTACCCGTACCCAAACAGCTGGTATCCAAACAGGCGGTCGCCGCGCGTGGGCCGCCAATGAGATTCTATGTTTTTGAAGGCTACCGCGTGTCCTATCAGGTGAATCCTGTAACCCGGCGCGTGGTGGTCCTTGGTCTTCAAGCTGAACCTGGGTAGACCTCGCCTGAACCGGCGAGGCGAATGAACCGTGCACCAATGATGAAAGGCAATAATCGTGAATCTAATACTGGCAGTAATTCTCGTCTCGGGCGTCTCGTGGTTCCACCTCACCCGCGCGGCGGTCCAACCGCAGGTGGCGGCCGTTCGGCCGCGCCGCCGATTACCGATGTTGGTCTTGGCGGCGGCCTTGGGTCTGGCGTTCAGTCCGGCTGGCGCCGGGGCCAAGTCATCGCCGGCGATTAGCGAGGTCGAGGCCCACTCCGGAGTGTTGGGGCCGACCGCAGCTCACGCCGCTCCATCGTCCCAGGCGGCCGGCTACGCAGCCCGCGAGCGCCAGGCCAAGACCGTCGAGACGTTCGAGGGTGGCGACACTGTCGTCATTTTCGGCGGCAGCGTGTTGGTGATCGTCTTGGTGGTCGTGCTCATCCTCGTCCTCATCTGACCGCCGGCGTCGTCGATGCGGCGGCACGGGAGCGAATTCCGACGGGCGGGCTCGATTGCGATCCCGCTCGCTCTGGTACTTACCGGCTGTTATCACGGCTCGGCACGGACCGCCTCGCGCGCGGAGCTGGCGCGCGAGGGGGGGTGGGTCTTGGTGGGCGATCTCCACCTGGTCAGGCAGACCGCGGATCGCGATTGCGGCGCGGCCGCCCTGGCCATGATGTTGGAACACTGGACGATCCACGTGCCGCCGGACGAGATCCTGCGGGCGGCGGCGGTTGCGCCGGGTCATGGAATCACAGCCGGCGCTCTCCGCGATTTCGCGCGACAAAAGGGGCTGCAGGCGTATCTCGTCAAGGGCGAGCTGACCGATTTGACCAACGAGGTGGGGCTCAATCGCCCCGTCCTCGTGGGGCTGGTGCAGCGCTACGGAGATAAGGCTCTGTCTCACTATGAAATCGTCGGCGGCATCAATCCCCGTACCCGTCGAGTGTTGCTGTTCGACCCGGCCCACGGGCTGCGTGAGGACGGCTTCGAGGGCTTCTCTGCCGAATGGGACGCGGCGGGCCGGCCGACCTTGGTGATTGTTCCCTCCTGATGACCGGAACTGTCCCGACGAGCACCGTCCCGCTTGGCGCGGTCGTAGCCGTTGCGCTGTCGCTGATCGAGATCGCCTGCGGTACGACCTACCAGCCGCGACCGAGCGGCCGGGTCGCATTGGTCATCCATCACGCCGCCGCCATGTACGTCAAGCACGGACGTGAGAGCCCGATCGGGCCCTTCGCCGGAGATCTGGAGGAGCTGGTCGCGGACAGCCCGAACGCGGCGGCACAGGCGCGCCAGGCGCACACTCAATTCGTGATCGGTGTTCCTGCCTACCTGACCGGAGTGGTCGGTGTCATCGTGGGGGTCGCCGCCCTTTCGGGTCCGATCGGTTGGATGGTGATTGGCCTCGGCGCCGCGACCGCCGGCACCGGCTTGGGTCTGATGGGATCGGGATTCACGCACGCGGTGGACGCCGTCAACATTCACAACGATGCGGTCGTCGACCCGCTTCCACCGCCGGCCCCAACCATTCGCTGACGACGTCGGCCTGGAGGGGTGGCCTGATCCTGTTTGGCCTGATCCTTTCGGGGCAAAACGAAACAGATACGAAGTACATTAGAAACAAAAGTGATCTATTGTGCCGCCCCATGAGCAGNNCTGATCGCCCAGAATTTCATCGATCGCGCCTTGCCTTTCGTGGCCTTGGACGCGGATGGCTCACACGGCGCGCTTCTGCGTCACTATCGAGACTATGCGCGCCCCATCGATCTGACCGACGTGGCAAGCGCGGATCAGATCATGGAACTGGCGATCGAGCCAGACCGGCGCGTCCTGGTCGACCTTCCCGCGCAGAGCGATCGCATGCTCTCCAAGTGGATAGCGGAAGGTGGCATCTTGGAACTGGCACGGGAGAGCGACGTCAC
>PMNO01000605.1:32133-35635 GCA_003161835.1 Myxococcales bacterium
CGCCACGACGCCAGCTTTTGGGCGGCCGTTCACAATCCCGGTTTCGCGGCGGGATCATTTTCGCGGATGGATCGTCAACGGATTCGGGTCTGGCTGGAATCCGTGTTCAAGGCCTGGGGCGGTGCGCAGGAGTCTTTGCGGCCGCCGCTCGGTTAGCCTGCCGAAACGGCGGGACGGACGGGATCGAAGCGCAAGACGGTGATGCGCAGGCCTCCGTGGACGAGCGGGTGGGATGCCACCAACGGCAAGTGGAACGCCGAGGCCAGCCGCGCGTCCGGCACGACCACGGCGGTGCGCCAGCCGCCAAAGCGAAGGCGCACCACGCGGCCGATTTCGCGGTAGAGGTCGGGAAGTTGATGGCGCTGGCCCAGCCGCCGTCCGTAGGGTGGGTTCACGACGAACAGGCCTGTGGCTGCCGGCGGTATTGCATCGGCGAGGGGAAACGCGCCGATGGTGAGCTGACCTTCGACGCCCGCGCGGGCGGCATTCTGCCGGGTGGCGCTGACCGCTGCCGGAGCGCGATCGCTGGCCAGGATCGGCGCGGGCAGGGTGTCCGATTGCGCCTGTTCTGCTTCGCGGCGCAGCTCGGTCCATCGGTCCCGCTCGGTCGCGATGAGGGCGGGCCACTGTTCGAAAGCGAACGCGCGCCGCAGTCCGGGCGCCAGGCCCATCGCCATGGTGCAGGCTTCGATGGGGATGGTTCCCGCTCCGCACATCGGGTCGACGAGCGCCTCGGTGGTGTTCCATTTCGCCAGCGCCAGCACGGCCGCCGCAAGCGATTCGCGTAAGGGCGCCTCGCCTCCGTCGGTGCGCCAACCCCGCCGGTGCAAGCGTTCACCGGAGCTGTCCACGCTGATGGTCCAGGTGTCGTCGATCCCGCGCACCAAGATGAGCGGCGTGTCGGGCGTCGGCGAGGCTGGTCGGGCGGGAGCTTCCCCCATGCTATCGCCCATCGCCGCCCGAACGGCTTCCTCGATCGCCCCTGTGTGGTACAGGCGGCAGTGAGTGGCGCTCACCGTGATGCGCGCCGGTGTGCCCGGCGGAACGAAGCTGTCCCAGGGCAAGCGCGCCAGCTGATGGCGCATTTTCCCGAATTCGCGCGCGCGCGCGGTGCCGAGGCGCAACAGGAGGCGCGTCGGGATGCGGAGGTGAAGGTTCGCCCGCATGCCCGTCGTCAGGGGACCGCGCATCTCCACGCCACCTTGGACCCCCTTGACGTTCTGCTCCCCCAAGAGGGCGCCCGCCTCCAGAACGGCGACCTCCTCCGCGCCCGGGGCCACGACCGCGAACCAGTCGCGGAGCTGTGAAACGGCGCGCGCAGCTTTGCCTCGCTGCGGTTTGGCGAGCACGGGGCGTCGTTCACCCGGGAGGGGCAGCTTGTCGGAACGTCCATCGAACACGAGATGGGTCAGGATCTCGACGGTCCCGTCCCCACCAGCCACGGGTGAATCGAAATGCCCCACCACACGAAAGCCCAGGCTTTCGCTCTTTCGGGTGAATTTTCCAAGGGCCTGCTGTCGCAATCCCGGGTCGCTGACGTCGCCCCCGCGGACCAGATGGTCGGGGAGTTCGAACTGCGGCTTGACGAGCACCACGCCCTCGGCACCCGCGCGCAAACGAAACGCCAGGCCGCGCAACATGTTTCTCGCCGCGACGAAGCTGACGTCAACCGTAAAGAAATCAAATGGCCCGGCCGCCGTGGGATCCGACAGCGACAGGCGTTTCCAGTCGGTCCGCTCCAGGTTCCGAACGCGGGCGTCTCGCCGCAACTGTTCGTGAAGCTGATCGTGGCCCGCGTCGACGCACAAGACCGTCCGGGCGCCGTTTTNNTCCAGAGCGGCCCGCAGCTTGCCGCCGCCGCGTCCGACGAGTGGCTGGTTGTTTCCCTTCACGCCCGCGGCAGACTAGTGCACCGTTCTCGAAATAGCATCACATTCGGCCGACGTGACCGTGGGCCGCTTCGTTGCGCGGCGCCGAAGCCGCGCTAGCACCGCTGATTGGACCGCATGATGCGGAGGCATCGGGCGCACAAAGGCAGACCCCCCGCGCTTTGGATCGAGACGAGATCCTCGGTGGACGCGCACGCTCCACACTGGGTGCGGGCAAGATCGGCTCGCGTTCGCGGCTTCGCGGCGGGGGCAATCCTTTCACTCTCAAGATCTTCCCGCGCGTCCTCGTCCCACGACCACGCAGGGCGGGGTGACAGGTTCGCGGTCGCAAGGCCTTCACGCGTAACGATGCCGATCAGCAAGCGACCGTTCACGACCGGGAGGCAGTCGATGTCGTTCGCTCCCATGATGTCCACCGCCTCCTGCAGGGTCGTCTCCGGAGAGACGCACAGAACGGGGGACGTCATGCAATCACCCACGCGCGCGTCGCGGTCCGCCAGACGCAGATCGTCGCGGCACACGATGCCGGCCAACGTGCCCTGATCGAGGACCAGCATGTGATGGATATCGGTCCGCCGCACCAGGAGCCGGGCCGACGACACCGCGGTGTCCAGCGTGACGGTGAACATTTCCGTTCCCATGACTTCGGCTACCGAACAGGACCCGACTTCACCGGCAAGCGACATCTGAACCTCCCCGAGAGCTGCCACACATTGAGTATGATCCATCGGCCGACAGACGGCGGAACGTTAAAAAACGGGTGGGGTGCGGCTCCACCTTCCTGGCGGGCCGCGGCGCCCAGTCCGAGCGCGTCAGCGCGCAAACATGCGCTGAAACCAGCTCTTCTCTGTTTTCGGTCGGGGAGCGGGCGGCAGAACGGTCGGGGCCAGTTGCGTTTTCTGGGCCGGTGCTTCCCGGCGGAGCAGCGCGCTAATCTGCTGGTCCGCCGCGTCGGTCACGCGGAGCTGCTTGGTGATCGAGCGGTATCCCTCGCGCGTGAAGGTCAGGGCGTAGGTTCGCCCCACCTTCAATTTCACCGAGACCGGCGTGGAGCCAAATGATCGGCGCGTGGTTCCCACCTGAGCGCCCGGGGGCGTGCTGGACAGCAGAACGACAACTTTGTCCGCGACGGCGACGGCAGCGGCGTCAGGCTCGGAAGAATCGGAGTCGCCCGCGCCACCCGCTGTTGCTCCCTCGGTGGCCGCGACGCCGAGGGGCTCCCGCGCGAGCTCGTTTCGCGCGTCGACGGCCGGGATGCCCGGGGCCAGTGTCGTCGCCGACCCGCGGTCAGAGGTGGCGGCGTCCGACGTGGCGGTGGCCATCGCGGCGGCAACCGGAGCGGCGTCGACCGTCTTCTCCACGACTGCAGCGGTGGCATCGACCCCAGGCAAAATCGGTGGGGGCGTGCTCGGTACTGTCGGTGCTGGAGGAGCGGCCGCGGCAGCAGCGGCGGAGGCGCTTCCCGCCTCGGCACGGATCGAACGGTGCAAGGATGCCTCTTCACTTTCCTGCGCGGTGCCTCCGCACGTCCGCACCGAAAAACCGACGACCAAGACGGCCACCAGTCCAATACCCGTCGCCACGACCCATCCCCGTTTTCGGGGCGGGGGCGG
>PMNO01000170.1 GCA_003161835.1 Myxococcales bacterium
CTCGGCAACCTGGCGATGCAGTATCAGTCGCAGCGCCTCGATGCGATGGCGGAGTTCTCCGACCTCAGCATCCTGACCCACGACAACCGCATCGTGCGTTCGAACAGCATCGTGGGCGTCGACCACAACCGGTCGTTTCTCGAGGATGCGCTCGTGCTTCACACGTCCGGAACCTATACCGACACGCAGGATCAGCCAGGCCAGACGCTCGACGCGGGCGACACCCTGTACACCTACCGGCGCGAGCGCATGAATCGCACGGTCCAGGCCGGGACCGAGCTGTCGTATCACTACAAGCGGAATTCGGCACTCCTCGGCGTTGACTACATGTCCACCGCCGACACCGGCGACACCGTCTATCAGGTGGTGCGTCCGGCGCCCACCATACAGAACGGGGGCAATCAGATCCTGTTTGCCCCGGGACACGCCATGGATTTTGGAAATGCCGGCGTGTTCGCGCAAGCCATCGTTCGGCCCCATTCCAAAGTGGGAGTCACAGGTGGCGTCCGCTACGACCGGAACGAGAGATTTGGAAGCTCGATCAATCCGCGTCTGGCGCTGGTGGTGCAGCCGTTGCCCAGCGTGTACGTGAAGGGCCTGTACGGAACCTCCTTCGTGCCGCCCACGCCGATTCAGCTATACGCGGTGCCCCTGCGCTTCGACGGCGGCGTTCTTGGCAATGACCAGCTCCGGAATCAAAGAGCCAAGACCACCGAGTTGCAGGTTGGTTACAAGTTCAAGGACGTCATGGACGTCGCGGTCAACGCTTTCTACACGGTGATTGACGGCCGGATCGAGTTCGAATCGGTCGGGAATCAGATGAGGGCCCGGAACCTGACCGCCAGCCGGTCCACCGGCGTGGAGCTCTCCTCCTACATGAATCGCAAGCCGCTGTTCGCGCGCCTGGCCGCCTCGTATCAAAACACCAAGTCCGACGTGCCGAATCCGACGCCGTTGTGGTGGGGGCGCCTTTATGCCCCCAACGGTCCGGGGGGCGACGGATCGCTGAGCTTCCCGACCATGATGGCCAACGCCACCGTCGGAATTTCCCTGCCGCGCTACCACGTCGAAATCGCGCTGACCGGGCGAACGGTGAGCGCGCGGAAGGCGTCGGCAGCCAATAGCTACGTCGCGGGAAAGACCTATCTGCTCGATCCCTACGCGCTCGTCGGCTTGAACGTTTCGACCCTGGAAATGAGGCTGTTCGGCAACCGCCTCACGAAGGTCTCGCTGCACGTCACCAACCTCCTGGGCACCAAGTATGCCGAACCGGGCTACCTGGGCGTGGACATTCCGTCGGCCGGCAGGGGGGTGTTTCTCAACATCACCCAGGAGCTGGGAGCGCAGAAAAGCAATTGATGGGGGCCGTCAAAAAAAGTGTGTCGTTCGCTGCCCCGCAGGCGGTGAACAAAGAGTGGCTCTTGGAAGCATTGAAAGGAACATGGAACATGAGACAGACAATTGAAACCGGGCGTCGGAGTCGAACACTGTCGTGGGTGGGCGTGGGCGCCATTGTAATGGTCGTGGGGACAGGCTGTGGAAGCAGCGCGGCCACGAAGCCAACCACCGACGCGGGCGATACCGGCGATGCAACGACAAGAACGGTCACNNGTGTGGGAAATGGGCGTGCAGCTGGCCCAGACCGAAATCAACAATTCGGGCGGTCTGATGGGCCGGCCGATAACGTTGGATATTCAGGATTCGATGTTCAACAATGCGACCGCCGTAACGGAGGCAAACGGTCTGCTGGACGATGCGCACGCCTCATTTTTGCTCACCGCGGACGGGACAAGCCCCGTGATCGCCGTGCTCAAGGCGACCCTGCCCAAGGCCGCGATCATCTTCGCCTCGACCGCCAGCGGCGACGAGCTGGTGGGCTTGGACACGACGGACTCGGTCTTCCGATCGGTCGCCTCGGTTTCTTTGATCGGGGGCGGAATCGCAAAGGCGGCGCTCGCCAAGGGCGCCCGGACCATGGCCATCTTGCAGGGTGACAATCCCTACACCCTGGGCTGCGCCGACGCGGCAGCGGCCTATTTCACCCAGGGCGGCGGCACCATCACCACGCGGGTCATGTTTCCCTACGCCCCGATGCCGACCTACAACTACGCGGCCGATCTGGCCACGGCGAGCGCGGGCGCGCCCGATGTCATTTACCTCGTGCCTCATCCCGCCGTGGGTATCAGCTTCCTCAAGGCGTGGACGGCGGCCTCGACGGGCAAGTTCGGGGGCCAATGGTACCTGAACGAAACGCTGCGAACGGACGCCATTCCGGCCAACGTGGGAATGACGGCCACGAACGGCATGCGCGGGGTTGTGCCGGCGGGAAACGCGCTCGGGAACGCGGCGATGGTCTCGGCGTTCACCACCGCCTACGGAACCGCGTCGGGTAGCCCGAGCATTCCGCGGGTGGCCGAGAACTACGATGCCGTGTATCTGGCGGCGCTGGCCATCGCGCAGGCCGGCACCAGCACGGACATCGATGCCATTCGCACGGCGCTCCGCGCGGTCGCGAATCCGCCCGGCACCGTGGTTGGTCCGGGTGAGTTCGCCAAGGCCATTGCGCTCATCAAGGCGGGCGAGGACATCAACTACGAGGGTGCCAGCGGCACCGTCGATCTGGACGAGCAGGGCAACGTCAACCCGACCCTGGCCGAGTGGGAGCTGCAGAGCGGGAAGTTCACGGTATTGCAGACCTTCAGCCCGTAGGGCGACTGCGCGCCGCAAGGGGCATCTCAGAGCCCCTTGCGTGACGCCGCGGCGGCGCCGCCGCTACGTTGCCGCCGTCACGTGGCTGTTTGCGCCGGCAATCGGGACGCGGATCCGGAAGGTGGTGCCGACGCCTGGGGCGGATTCGAACGTCAGGGTGCCCTTGTGTTTGTCGACCACGATCGCGCGCGCGATGGCCAGGCCTTGGCCCGTACCCTTTCCCACCCCCTTGGTGGTGAAGAACGGATCGAAGATGCGGGCCTGAATGTCGACGGGGATGCCGGAGCCGGTGTCGCCGATGGTGATCACGGCGTCGTCGCCTTCCACGAAGGTGCGCAGCCGAATCGTGCCACGGCCGCCGGTCGCGGCCACCACGTCCCCGATGGCGTGGGCGGCGTTGACGATCAGGTTCAAGAAGACCTGATTCAGATCTCCACCATGACAGACCACCGGCGGCAGATCGCCGAACTGGGCGTCGATGTCGGCCACGAACTTGTATTCGCTGCGCGCCATGACCAGCGTGGATTCAAGGGCCCGATTCAGATCGGCGGCGATCGCGCTTGGACCATCCGGGTGAGCGAACTCCTTCAAGGACCGCGCGATGCTGGCCACCCGGCCGGCCCCGTCGGCGACGCGGGCCAGCGACGGTGAGATGTTCTGGGCCAGATACGCGAGATCCGCGGCCTCCTCGCTGTCGCGGACCTGTTTGACCAGCTCCTCGAATCCTCCGGCGCGCGCAACCGCATCGCACAGTCGGGCGTGAGCGTCCATGACGGGCTTGAGGCTCGCGCAGGCTTCGCGCAGGAATTCGAGGCTGTCACCGATGAACTGGATGGGCGTGTTGATCTCGTG
>PMNO01000255.1 GCA_003161835.1 Myxococcales bacterium
AGAACGCGCGGGTGGTGGGGGCGGCGATGTTGCGGCAGTTGCGCGGCTTCGTCGATCGGTACCCCTTCGTCGGTTTCGTGGATGGCGCGGGTTTGTTCTTGCGGGTGGAGCTGGTCAAGGACAAGAAGACCAAGGAGCCCCTTTCGCGCGCGGTCACGGAACGCATCTTCGGGGAGTGCGTCCGCCGCGGCCTCTTGACCATGGCCTACGCCGCCAGCTTTCGTATTCAACCGGCGTTGACCATCGACGAGGCGACCGCCCGCAATGGGCTGGAGATCCTGGCCGAGGTGTTCGACACCGTGCTGCGCGAGAACTGGTGGGCGTAGAGGCAATTCCGGGCGGGAGCACGGGTCCGGGGAGCGGCGATCCGGAACGGGCGACCGCTGGTGACGCGTCAGTTTCTCCCGGGTCGGCGTCCGTGCCGGCGCCGGCGCCAGCGTCGGCCTTGGATGTTGTGGCCCACGTGCTGGCGGTCTGGTTCGGGTGCGGGCATGTCCCGATCGCGCCGGGCACCGTGGGAACCCTGGGCGCGATTCCGTTGTACCTGCTGGTACGGCCGGCAGGCCCGGTTGCCGTCGCCATCGTCGGCGTGCTCGTCACCGTGATCGGCATCTGGGCCTCGGACCGCGTGGCGCGNNGTGGTGGGGGTGGTCCTCTTTCGCATCTTCGACCAGTTCAAGCCGTGGCCCGCCCGCCTGGCCGAACGCCGCCTCCCCGGTGGCGCGGGCATCGTCCTCGACGACGTCTTCGCCGGGTTCTGGGGCATCGCGGTGTTGGCGGCCGCGCGGACGGTCGGAATTCTGTAGTCCGGTTGCGTCGGCGGAACGAAGCGTCATCGCGAATTCCATTGATCCGGAATCGCGAATTGTCGTATAGCCGACAGCTACCAGTTCAAGTCGTGCTTCGGACCAAATCTGGATTGGCCGCGGTGCGTGGACGATCCCGTCCTAGCCGAAAACCGTCCAGTCGGGGTATTCATGGCCGTCGAGCACGGTGTGCGGATAGCGGGCTTTCAGGGATTCGTGGGTCGCGCACTTCGGTGCCTTTGCCTGATTGGAACGGCCGCCGTTCTGGTGGGGGGGTGTCGCGAGCAGGCGACAGCGGGAGCAGCCCAGAAACCTGCCGATCCCGTGGCGATCCATGGCGTTGCGCCGCGCCTACCGGCTGTGTCAGTGGCGTCGGACGGCCGTCGGTCGAGTGGGGACGTTCCTCCCGCTATCGCGACCTCCATTCGGGCGCGGGGGATGCTCTCGGATCTGATCGCCCGGCTGAACACGGCCTATTCGAGTACGAACCTCGGGGGCGCGACGAACCAGTCGGAGTCCGTTTTACCGACTGGGCTGGCCGATGTGTTTCAGGCGGCGCTTGGCGGCGGCTTGACTGCTCAGTTTGGCGGGCTTGCGGGTGACCGACTTTCGGCCCGGGTCCTGCTTCCCGAACAAGCGGCCGCGCCCTTGCGCATCGAGGACGCCTCGACGGGCATGGCGTTGGACGTCCTGCTGAGGGACGCGCGCAAGGTCGCCGCGCAGGTGGCGGACGGCTACGTCGTCTATCCAAACGCGCATGCGTCGGGGGCGGATCTCCTGCATCGACCCTTGCCCGGGGGAATCGAGGACTTTCTGAGCTTCCAGAAGAAGCCGCGCGTGTCGTCGATTTCATATCAAGTCGACCTTCGCCAGGGCGTGGCCGGCTTACGCCTGGTCGAGAACACTCTCGAAATGCTGGACGCGGGCGGTGCCCCGCGCCTGCGTGTGGCCCCTCCGTTTTTGGTGGGCGCGGATGGTGCGCGAACGGACGCGATGCTGGCGATTGCGGGGTGCGCGGTCGATAAGAGCGCGGCGCCCCCGTGGGGCCGGCGCGTGACGGCGCCCGGGGCCGCGAGCTGCACGTTGCGCGTGAGCTGGCGCGCGGATGTTGTCGTGTATCCAGCGGTGCTCGATCCGCGCTGGACGACGACTACTACGATGAAGGCCAAGCGGCAGAACCATACGGCGACCTTGCTGTCGACGGGCAAAGTTCTCGTTGTCGGCGGGACGGATGGTACGAACGCGCTGAACACGGCAGAGCTTTTCGATCCGGCGACGGGGACCTGGACGGCCACGCCCACCTTCACGGGCGGCCGTCAGCTTCACACGGCTGTGCAGCTCGGCACGAACGCAAACGCGACGACGAGCGGCAAGGTGCTCATCGCGGGCGGCTGGAACGGCGGCACGACGACGACCGGCGCCGCGGTCAACACGGCGCTGCTCTACAACGTGACGGCAGGGACGTGGTCGGCCGCCACGGTCTTGAACGCCATTCGCGCCATGCACACGGCGACGGTGCTGCCCAACGGCCAGGTGCTCGTCGCGGGCGGCATGAGCGACACGGCGACGGTACTGAACACCGCGGCGCTCTACGACCCGACGACGGGAACTGGCACGTGGACGGCCACGGGGACGATGGCGATCAAGGCGCGGTTCCACACGGCGACGCTCATGCCGACGACCGGCCCGTTCGCGAACAAGGTCGTCGTCGTCGGGGGCAATACGGGCGGCACAACGAGCACGGCGGTCGTCCAATTGTTCAGCGGAACCACCTGGACGTCGACCGGGATTGCGCAGCTGGCGGCGGCGCGCGAGGGGCATACCGCCTCCTTGCTTGCGAACGGCAACATCCTCCTGACGGGCGGCAAGGCCGGCGCCACGCTACAGAACACGACCTTACTCTTCAATGCGGCGACGGCCCCCGGGACCTGGGCGTCGGCGGGTACGATGAATGCCACGCACGCCGGTCACACGGCGACCGTGCTGTCGACGAGCGTCCTCTCGAGCGGCCAGGTGCTCGTGGCGGGCGGCGCGCCGACCACGACGAACTCCGCGGAGCTGTGGAACGGCACGACGACGTGGACGGCGACGACGGCGCTGCCGTCCGTCATCGCGGGCCATACGGCCACGTTGCTCAGCAACAAGTTGATTCTCGTAGCCGGCGGCACTTCCGCGGCCGGAGCCAGCGCGGCGCAACTCTATGATCCGTCCTTCGCGCTGACCTGTACAACGAACAGCCAGTGCGCCAGCGGCTTCTGCGCGAGCGGCGTCTGCTGCGACACCGCCTGCAATGGCGCGTGCGTAGCGTGCAATTTGGCCGGCAAGGTGGGCACGTGCTCGGCTGTTGCGGCGGGGACGACCTGTAACGATTCGAATGCCTGCACGACGGGTGAGACCTGTCAGGCGGGGGTGTGTGGCGCCGGGACCGCCGTCACGTGTTCGGCCGCAGATACGTGCCACACCGTCGGAGCGTGCGTGCCGGCAACTGGTTGCCCAGCCCCAGTCGCGAAGGCGGATAACACGGCGTGCAACGATTCGAATGCCTGCACCACGGGCGAGACCTGTCACGCGGGCGTATGCAACGCCGGGACGGCCGTGACTTGCACAACGGACCAGTGCCACACGGTGGGAGCGTGCGTCCCGGCCACGGGCTGCCCGGCGGCTGTCGCGAAGGCGAACGGGACGACCTGCAACGATGCGAACGCGTGTACGACGGGTGAGACATGCCAGGCCGGCACGTGTGGTAGTGGGGCCGCGGTGACCTGCACCGGGGCCGACGCATGCCACACGGTAGGGGCGTGCGTGCCCGCAACGGGGTGTCCGGCGGCGGTTGCGAAGGCGAACGGAGCGACATGCAACGATGCGAACGCGTGCACGACTGGCGAGACGTGTCAGTCAGGCGTCTGCGGCAGCGGGACTGCGGTGACGTGTACGACCGATCAGTGCCACACCATCGGGGCATGCGTGCCGGCAACGGGCTGTCCGGCGGCTGTCGCGAAAGCAAACGGGGCGGCATGCAACGACGCCAACGCGTGTACGACGGGTGAGGCGTGTCAGGCGGGCGTGTGTTCGGGCGGGAACCTGAAAGTCTGCACTGCGTCCGACCAATGCCATGTTGCGGGGACGTGCGCGCCGGCAACGGGTTTGTGCTCGAACCCGGCGGCCGCGAACGGGACGACCTGCAGCGACGGCAAGACCTGCACGACCGCCGACGGATGCACCAACGGTGTCTGCAGTGGAACCTTGGCCTGCGCGCCTCCCTCGGGGGCCGACAACTGTCAGGTCGGCAGTTGCGCCGGCAATGGCACTTGCTCGTTCACCTTCGCCAACGAGGGCGGTCCATGCAACGACGGCAACTCCTGCACGACCGGTGAAACCTGCCAACTTGGGACTCTGCCAGGGAACGACGCCGACTACATGCCGGGCTCCGGATTTGTGTCACGCCGCCGGAACTTGCAGCGCGTCCGCGCCCATCCCGCAGCCCCCGACACAAGATTTGATCGGCTGGTGGAAGCTGGATGGGAATGGCACGGATTCGAGCGGGGGTGGGCACAATCTAACCATCGAAGGCAACGTTGTGACGGCTCCCGGCCGGTTCGGAAGTGGCATGAAGTTCGATGGTACCGGTTGCATGACCACATCGGAGTGGCCAGACGCAAGCATGCAAGGTGCCGCCGGCGTCACGATGATGGCTTGGGTGAGCGTCAACGCTGATTTCGTGTGCCCCAATACCCGCGCCGTCATGGGCAAGGGGTGGGACTACAGCGCGGGGCTTTGGTGTCAGGACGCAGCCGTCCCCGCGCCTGGTTTGGCGGGCGAAGTTCGGGTCTCAGGCGCCCAATCCTGGGGATACCCTGGCGAATCCACGATCGAACGCAATAAGTGGATGCTGCTTGCCGTCACCTGGGACCACCAGCAGGTCCGTCACTACGTGAATGGCGTTCCCGTTCGCCCGTTCACAGATCCCGGTGCGTTCGACGATCACGACCCAACGTTCGCTATCGGTTGCATGGTTACGCAATGGTTCACGCC
>PMNO01000043.1 GCA_003161835.1 Myxococcales bacterium
ATTGATCACGGCAGCTCGCTCAAGGAGGTAGCCGATGTATTGCGTCATCGGTCACTCAATACCACGCTGATTTACGCCAAGCTCGATAATCGAAGACTGGTCGCGGTCGCGTTGCCCTGGCCAGGGAGTACGACATGAGCACGCCTATTGATTTGCGGGCGAAAGTCGATGACTANNACAAAGCGCAGAGCCACTCTCTGGGAACCTGGGCTCGTCGGCTCAAGGCGCTACGACCCTTCACCCGCTGGCTCCGACAATTCGAGCCACGCACTGAGGTGCCCGATGCATCGGTCTTCGGCCCAGTGCCGGGGCGAGTGGCGCCGCACATCTACTGCGAGGCCGAGATCGTCGCATTGCTAGCCGCTGCACGTGGCTTAAATCCTCAAGGTGGTTTGCGACCGGCCACTTTCGAAACACTGTTCGGACTAATTGCCTCCGCCGGTTTACGAGTGTCGGAAGCGCTGTCCTTGTTGGACACCGATGTCGATCTCTCCGACGGTACGCTGATGGTGCGGCAAACCAAGTTCGCCAAGTCACGACTACTGCCGCTGCATCCCAGTACGGTGAAAGTCTTGGTGTGTTATCGACAACTACGCAGCCGGCAGGTGCAATCGACAGCCGACACGCCATTCTTCGTCGGCACGCGCGGCCATAGACTGGGCCAGCCCCTGGGTAATCGTCAGGTTCATCGGGTCTTCAACGAACTGCGGGATCAGTTGGACTGGGTGGATCGCGGTGCCCATGGCAACCCGCGCATCCACGATCTGCGCCACAGCTTCGCGTGCCGGCGTCTCCTCAGATGGTATCGCGACGGCGTCGACGTCAATCAGGCTATCGCTGCGCTCTCGACCTATTTGGGGCACGCCAAGGTGACCGACACGTACTGGTACCTCAGCGGCACGGGGGAGTTGCTGTCCTTCGTGTGCGAGAGATTCGAGCGGTTTGTCTCGACGGCAAGGAGGGCGTCATGAGCGGTCGAACGGTCAGCCAGACAGCAGCGGCCCACCTCGGCGAGGGAATGCTCGGGCCGGCGCTGCAGCGGTACTTCTGCGACTATCTCATCAACCAGCGTGAGATCAGCCCCCGGACAGTTACCTCCTACCGCGACACGTTCAGGTTGTTGCTCTCGTTCTTCGAGCGATGCCGCTCACGCAAACCGGACGACCTGCGTGTGCGGGACTTGGACGGAAGTACCGTCCTCGCGTTCCTCGACGACCTTGAACGTCATCGCCGTAACAGCGCTCGCACCCGCAACGTCCGACTGGCGGCGATCCGATCGTTCGTCCGCCACGCCACCGCCTCGGACCCATTGCTGCTACCCGTCGCCCAGCGCGTCTTGGCAATCCCCTCGAAGAGGTTCGAGCGGGTCGCGGTCGCACATCTCACTCGCGAGCACATGCAGTTGCTTCTTGACGCCCCGGATATCTCCACCGAGACCGGCCTGCGCGACCGCGTTCTGCTGACCCTCATGTACAACACCGGCGCCCGCGTCTCCGAGGTGGCCGCCATGAAAGTTGGCGACCTCCGACTGGATCCCGGCGGGTCGATCCACATCCACGGCAAGGGCCGGAAGCAGCGATCTGTGCCCCTGTGGCGCGAGTCTGTACGGCTGCTGCGCGTCTGGATGCGCCTGACGGCGGCCTCACCCGAGGCACCGTTGCTGCCCAACGCCCGCGGCGGACACATGACCCGCTCCGGAATCGAGCACCGTCTACGCACCACTGTCGAGCGAGCGGCGTCCAGTCATCCTTCGGTAAAACTGGTCCACGTCTCGCCGCACACCATCCGCCACACGACCGCCATGCATCTGCTGCAGTCGGGTGTCGACCTATCGGTGATTGCGATGTGGCTCGGTCACGAGAGCATTCAGACGACCCACCAGTACCTGAACGCCGACCTGGACTCGAAGCGACGCGCACTCGACCACCTCGAGGCTCCTGTGATTCGCCGGCCGAAAGCCAAGCGCCGCCAGGGGCTCAGTGACTTCCTCCAGCGACTTTGATTATGCGCAGTTCTAGAGCCCGTCTCCCGCACAGTTCCGGGCCACCGCTGACGTACTCCGCATAATCTGGAACTGCGCACAATTCCGGCCGAGGGCGACGACTCGCAGGGCCGACTCGCTCCGGTTGTTGTCGGGCGGGATGCCCGGGTTTTCGATAAAGCGGGTCAACTCGGTCCAGTGATTGAGCGCGTATGCGACGGCGGAGCCCATCGGTCCCTTGGGCAGGTGCAAAGGCTTCTGCTCCTCGAGCCAGGTCATCAGCCGGGCCATGATGGGGCCGGTTCGCGCCTGTCGCATCCGCCGGTGCTCGTCGGTGCCCGCGACGCCGGCCGCGATCGCGTCGTGCTCGACGACGTAGACGTCGCGGATCAATTCGAGCGCCAATTTGCCTTCAGGGGCGTAGGGCAAGGCATCGAAGAATCGGCGTCGCACGTGCGCGAGGCAGCCGGCGCGATCGCGCTTGCCGGTACCGGTGACGACGTTGTAGCCGGTGAACATATCGACGACGAGCGTGCCGGAGCTGGTGCCGAGGACCGCCTCCGGCGTGTCGCCGCTGCGGTTAGGACTCGCGCCAAAATAACCTCGTCAACTTCGGAGGTTTGTGATGTTATTGGCGCGTGAACCGAAACGAGGGTTTGGAGGCCGTAGTCGTAGAGAAGTACGCGGCGATTTCTTCGGCGCTTGATGAGCGTGCACGTCGCCTTTGGGCGGCCGTCGAATCGCGTGCAATTGGCTATGGGGGCGATGCGCTTGTCTCCGCGGCGACGGGCTTGGCACGAGACACGATTCGCAACGGTCGATTGGAGATCGGGCGCGGCGTTGCGGCCAATGGGCGTGTCCGGCGGGTGGGCGGTGGACGGCCACGTCTGACTCACACGCAGCCAGGCTTGGAGACGGCACTGGAGCGCATGGTGGATCCGCTCACTCGTGGTGATCCCATGTCGCCTCTGCGGTGGACGTGCAAAAGCCGAGCAAAGCTGGCCTCGGCGCTTTCGGAGGATGGCTGGCAGGTGAGTTCCACGACGGTCGGTCGGTTGCTGAACGGACTCGGCTATCGCCTGCAGGCCGTGCGGAAGACCCGGGAGGGTGTCTCGAATCCTGACCGCAACGAGCAATTTGAGTACATCAACGCTGCTGCGGTCAGGTATTTGCGGCGCAAGCAGCCCGTCATCTCCGTGGACACCAAGAAGAAGGAACTCGTCGGAGATTTCAAGAATGGCGGGCGGGAGTGGCAGCCGAAGGGCGGGCCCGAGAAGGTGTTGGTACACGACTTTCCGGGCGATGCGGTCGGCAAGGCCATCCCGTACGGCATCTACGACATGGCTCGCAACGAAGCATGGGTGAGCGTCGGCCGAGATCACGACACCCCCGAGTTCGCGGTGGCCTCGATCCGGCAGTGGTGGAAGATGATGGGCAAGCGCGCCTACCCGAACGCCAAGGAGCTGTTCATCACCGCAGACGCCGGAGGAAGCAACGGGTACCGGACTCGGGCATGGAAGCTCGAACTACAGAAGTTTGCGGACGACTCAAGACTCCGGATTCGAGTGAGTCACTATCCGCCAGGGACGAGCAAGTGGAACAAGATCGAGCATCGTCTCTTCTGTCACATCACCCAGAACTGGCGGGGGAAGCCCCTGCGAACCTTTGAAACGATCGTTGACCTGATCGGAAATACACAGACGACAGCTGGGTTACGGGTAAAGGCAAGACTCGACACGCGGGCTTACAGCACCGGCATTGAAATCCCGAAGGCCGAGATGCGTCGGTTGGCATTGCGACCCCATAAGTTTCGCGGAGAATGGAACTACGAGTTGCAACCCCGCGACTTGACGAGGTAATTTCGATCAAAGGCCTAAGGCATTTGATAGGTGTC
>PMNO01000006.1 GCA_003161835.1 Myxococcales bacterium
CGCGGTCAAGGCGATCGCCGGCTAGGCCCCCGCCCGGGGGCGTCGAGCCCTGGCAGGATGTACTGCGGCCCTCCGGGTAAACGAGCGCGCCCGTCCCCGGAGGGCCATCGTATTCCCGAGGTTAGTTGCACATGCTCAGCACGACGGTGACGGTGGTGCCGCCCGCCGCGGTCATCCCGCCGATGCTGTTGTGCGCGGTGCAGGTCGCGGCCTTGGTGACCGTGGCCGCGGTGCTCGAGCAATTGACAATGACGGCCGGGGTGGCCGTCGAGACGAGGAAGTTGCCCGCGGCGTTGAGGGTCAGTGCCCCCATGCCCGCCGACATGCCGACGCAGAGGCCGGCCGTGAGGTTGGTGCCGAGCGCCCCGAGCGGCGTCTGCAGGTAGTTGAGTCCCGGATCTCCGGTCACGCCGAGGTTGATGGCCGTGAGATCGTTGCCCGCGGCGGTTCCGCTCCCATTGCTGACCAGGATGCCGTCCGCGCCGTTGGTCCCGAAGACGCTGCTGCGAATCTTGACCTTGGAGCCGCCGAACACGCGCGCGCCGTAGTTCCCGTTCGCCCAGGCGACCAGGCCCGTGATGGCGTTGGTCTGAAGGTTTGCGGCGCCGACGGTCTGGTTGATGCGCAGACCCGCGGTTGTGTTGTTGTAGACGATCACGGTCCCGTT
The DNA here is from genome assembly GCA_003161835.1 of Myxococcales bacterium. Taxonomy (GTDB): domain Bacteria; phylum Myxococcota_A; class Polyangia; order Fen-1088; family Fen-1088; genus FEN-1088. Next base: position 668 of record PMNO01000006.1, read on the forward strand.
GTTGCTTGGGATGGGCGCCCCCACCACGCCCGTCACGTTGACCGAGCCCAGGGCACTGACCTCGATGCCGTGGAGGGTATTGTTGTTGAAGGAAGTCTGGGCTTGCCCGCCTGGGACGGCGATGTTCGCGACCCCGCCCGAAACCAGGAGCCCATCTCGCGTCGCTCCAACCACCCCCGCGCCCGTGACCACGACACCCGCCCCAATGTTCAAGATCCCGCTCGTCACGTTGATGGCGTGGCCCCCGGTGTTCTGGATCGCGACATTCGACAGGGTCACGGAGCTGGCCGCGGCGGGCGCCACTTGAATACCGATGCCGGGCTGGTGGCCGTTGCCGTCGAGGGTGAGCGGCCCCGTCGGATCGCCCGCGATGCCGGAGCCCGCGTTGAGGAGTCGGAAGCCCGCCGGGTTGCCCACCGCGGTGGTGGCCAGCGTGATGGTGATTTNNCCCGCCGCAAGGCCGCGGGTCTGGCCAGCCACCCCCGTCAAGATGATCTTCGTGTTGGCGGGCGCGGCGCTCCCGATGAAGGCGATGGCGCGGGTGAGGGTCTTGAAGCTGCAACTCGGCGTGGCCGTGCTGCCCGCCAGCCCGCTGCCCGTCGCGGTCTGATCGTTTCCGTTGACCGGGTCGACATAGTACTTGTTGCCGGTCGCGGGGGCGCACTGCGAGCAGCTGTTGCCCTTGCAGGCGTAGCCAATGCCAAAGGTGGGATTGTTGACGCAGTCGGTGTCGTTGCAGCAATTTCCGGCCACGCACACATTGCCGCAGCAAAAGTCGGACGTGTTGGCCGCGCACGCGGTGCNNTTGTTTGCTCCGGCGGCCGTCGTGCAGATGTCACCGCTACCGAAGACCACGTCGGACTTGCATTGAACATCGGTGGCGCACGGGCCACAGGTGTTGGTGATACTCACGCCGCACAGTCCGGAGGTGGCGACCGGGCAGTCGTTGCTGGTGGCGTGACAGTTCCCCGGACCGCAGTTGCCCTGATAGCAAATGTTGCCGCCGCCATAACGGCCGTCCGCGACGCAACTGGCGTCGCTGGCGCAGGCACCGCAGGTGTGAGCGGCGGTGATCCCGCAGATCTTTCCCGTGGTGCAGTCGGCGGAGGTGTCGTGGCAGTCGCCGGTCACGCACAAACTGGCGAGGCAGATGAATGTGCTGCCGTAGGCGGTGTCGCCCTTGCACGCGGCGTCCGAGGCACAGGCGCCGCAGCCATGGGTCGTGGTGTTGCAGATCTGGCCCGCCACCGTGCAGTCGCTCGTGGTGCGGCAAGAGCCGACGACGCACTGACCGGCGACGCACAGGTGCTGCGCGCCGTAGACGGGATCACCTGTGCAGTCCGAGTCGAGGGCGCACGCCGCGCACGCGTTGCTCTTGCAGAGCTGGCCGCCGCTCGTGCAGTCGCCGGTGGTCGTACAGTTTCCGGAAACGCAGGCTCCGGCGGTGCAGATGTGATTCGATCCCAGGGCGGCCGTGCACTCCGCGGTCGTGCTGCACGGAACGCAGGCCAGCGATGTGCTGCAGAGCTTGCCCCCGGTGNNCGCAATCGTTGGCGGTCCGGCACTGTCCGGTGCCGCAGGCGCCGCCCTGGCAATAGTGACCCGCACCATAATTGGCAACATCCGCGCATTGCACGTCGGTGGCGCAGATGGAACAGCTGTGGGTCGCAAGATCGCAGATCTGACCGGCGGTGCAATTGGTCGTGGAGTGGCAATTGCCGGGGATACAGGCGCCGCCGACGCAGATGTCCGTGGTCGGACATTGTCCGTCGGTGCTGCAGGGGCTACAGCTCATGTTCGTGCAAACCAACCCGCCCGTGCACTCCGCGGTCGTGCGACAGTTGCCNNCACAGATAGTTGGGGCCGCCGTAGCTGTTCTGACAGCCGCTGTCGGTGGTGCAAGCCGCACACGTGTACGTGGTCGGGCTGCAGAGCTGCCCGTTCGCACACTCGGCGCCCGCGTGGCAAGTGCCCGTGACGCAGCCGCCGGAGATGCAGATCTTGCCCGCTCCGTAGGCCGTTGCGCACGCGGAATCGCTGGTTCCGCAGCCGACGCACTGACTGGCGCCGTTGCAGATGCCGCTGACGTTTCCAAGCAGAGTGCAGCTCGCCCCGGGCGTACACCCTGGGGTGGAACCACCGATGCCCGCCGTGCCTCCCCCCGCGGCCCCGGCCG
>PMNO01000456.1 GCA_003161835.1 Myxococcales bacterium
GCCAAGGACGCTTGTGAAAATCTGGTGCTCGCGGGCCAGAATGACTGGCGCCTTCCGTCGCGTATCGAGCTCGTGTCGCTGATCGAAAGCGGCCGTACGGAGCCGGCAATCGACCTCGGCGCTTTTCCGTTCGTCTCGGGAAATCGCCCTCTGTCGGACTGGTACTGGACTTCGACGCCGTTTGCCCGCGATCCCAACAGGTCCTGGTACGTTTATTTCTATTTCGGCTACCCCGACACCGACCTGCAGACCTCCGATTTCCCGGCCCGCTGCGTGCGTGCTGGTTTGAGGGGCGGGCCCGCCCAGCACTACGAGATCGCAGCGGACACCGTCCGCGACACTGGCACCGGACTGGTCTGGCAGCGGGGCGTTTCGACCGGCATGCTGGATTTCCAGGCCTCCACGGACTACTGCGCCAACCTGACGCTGGGAGGCTCGGACGCTTGGCGTTTGCCTTCTCTCCTTGAGCTGGCCACGCTGGTCGACGACACCCGCGCCGATCCTTCCATCGATACGGTGGCCTTTCCCGATACCACCGGTGAGACCTTCTGGAGCTCGACCATGTTCGCGGGTTCCGCCACCCGCGCCTGGTACCTCCGCTTCGACGAGGGCAGCGCGCTCTATGAGCCGCTCACCGTGTTGCGGCGAGCGCGCTGCCTGCGTTAGCCCACAGAGCGTTTTCGCGTTAGCTCGATCGCGGCGCGGGCTCACCCCATCNNCCCCATCCACTTGGTCGTCGGTCACGAACCTCGGCCTCCGCGAGCAAGGCCCCCGATCCCCCGAGCTCCGCGGGTACGTCTTTTTGCTTGGGCAAGCCGTCAGCGATTCGAAGCACGCGCTCGCCATAGTTCACGTGCAGGGCCGGCTCGAAGGGGAAGTCGGTCAGGATGGCCGCGTACACGTCCAGGAGGCCCCAGTGCGGGTGCTCGGTGAAAACGTGTCCGCCACACGCTCGGCACCACTTGCGGTGGCTGCGTTCGGTCTTGTGAAAACTCGCCAGCTGGTCTCGACCCTGGGTCACCTCGAGGGCCTCGGGCTTCCACAGAGTGAAGGCGTTGACGGGCCCCGCGGACCAGTGCCGGCAGGACTCGCAATGGCAATAGCCCATCGCGACGGGCTGTCCGGTCACTCGAATCTGGACGGCGCCACAAAAGCAGCCTCCCCGGTAGGTGATGTCGCTCTTCGGGTTCTGTTCCTTCGCGCTCTTCTGAGTCATGTGGGTTCTCCTTGTTGCAGCCCGCGTGCGTGCGCGGCCGATGCCTTCGTTGTATGAGGGACCAAGGATCCGGACCATGACCAGACAGCGGTTCCGCATGACCATTCGTCGCCGCGCGTACGGCTTGCCGCAGCCGCGTCCAGGCCGAATGATTCATCGTTCGCGGGCCCCGCGATGAGCGACACCCTCTCGGACGTGTTGCGGGCGGTGCGGTTGAGGGGCGCGGTGTTCTTCGCCGTCGACGCGTCGGCGCCGTGGGTCACCGAGACGCCGGCCGCGGCGGAGATCGCCCCCCGCATCATCCCGGGCGCCGAGCACGTCATCGACTATCACGTCGTGACCGCTGGATCGTGTTGGGGGGGCGTCGTGGATGAGCCGGCGATCTATCTCGAAAGCGGGGATATCATCGTCTTTCCGCAGGGCGATGCCCACATCATGTCGAGCGCTCCGGGCATGCGTGGCGTACCCGACGTGAATGTGTACCGTCGATATGGGGAAGAGCAGTTCCCCGTCACAATCCGCAAGCAGGGGGGCGGGAGCGAGCACGCCGAGGTGATTTGCGGCTTTCTAGGCTGCGACGCGCGACCCTTCAATCCCCTGCTGGCGACTTTGCCACGGGTCATTCACGTTCGAGGGCAGGCTGTCGGCGACGGCGTGATCGCGCAGCTCGTGAGGCTCGCGGTTGCGGAGACCGCGACGCGGCGCTCGGGCGGTGAATGCGCGCTCGCGCGATTGAGCGAGCTGTTGTTCGTCGAAGTCATCCGGCGTCACCTCGCCACGTTGCCGCCGGAGCACAGCGGGTGGCTGGCTGGTCTGCGCGACGAATATGTGGGGCGAGCGCTCGGCAAGCTCCATGACCGTCCAGCCCATCCCTGGAGCTTGGAAGAGTTGGCCCGGGAGGCCGGAATGTCCCGTTCGACGCTTGCGGAGCGCTTCGCGCACTTCTTGGGCATGCCTCCCATGCAGTACCTGGCCAAATGGCGCATGCAGCTCGCCGCCACGCACTTGTCCGGAAGCACGATTGGTCTCGCCGAGCTGGCAGAGCGAGTCGGGTACGGCTCGGAGGCCGCCCTCAGCCGCGCGTTCAAGCGGTGGGTCGGGGTGGCCCCCGCACTCTGGCGCCAGGGCAAACGCGGTGCAGCTACAGGAGCCTCCCATGCCGCCTGGTTGCCGCCCTGACGAGTCGCGTGACGCCGCCTTGAGACTGAAACGACGTCCGCGCGGGTGATACCGTTCGGTAACCCGCGCCTGGCCGGTGGGTCCGGCGGCGCGGCTCATTCATGCGCAAAACACCCGGCACGCGTCTTGCGGTGTTCCGACGGGAAAGGGCGGCGTTGGCTGAGTGGCTGGGCCGTTCACCACTACGACAGCCGTCAGAGGTTCCTAAGCCGGCGGTCAATCGCGCAGGGAGACGCGCAAGGAGAAATGACGATGAGGATGAGACTCTTGGGGCGAGTGACGGTGCTTTTCATGCTCGCAGGAGGGGTATCTGCTGCAGGGGGTGGGGCGCCGAATCGCGCCTGGGCCGGGCCGCTTGATAACCCGGGCACGGCTCCAAATCCGGGCCCGCCCGCGGCACCTGGAAATCCGACGCCGGGAAATCCGACACCCGGAAATCCAGGCCCTTCGAAGCCGGTTCCTCCCTTTGGTGATCCTGCCCCGCGGCGGCCTGGCGGCACGGGCGGCATGGATACGCCTGGCCCGGGCGGCGGTACTGGAGGTTTTGTCGGCGGCGGAATTCACTAGCGGTGTCGCAAGCCACATGCGAGCCGCTTCACTCGAAGCAATAGACCTATCGATTAAGCAGTAAAGGAGCCCATCATGAGCACGAGAATCACGCAATCGTTTGATGAAGGACGAACCCATTTCAAGGAGCAGGAGCCAGCCTTCTCGGCAAACTCATCGAGCGCGCGGGCGACTGATCCGGCCTGCGGAATGTTGGTCGATCCAAACCAAGCCACCACGGTGAAGCTGGAAATGCGAGGCCTGAAGTACTACTTCTGCTCCGCGCAATGCAAGCACCTATTTGAAGACGATCCCGAGGAGTTCATCGCCTCGACCTGACGCGGGCGTCTGGACCGGCGCACTTGTCGATCCTGTCTTCATAGTCCACGGCGGGCGTCGGCCTCGGCCTTCTCCTGGGCGGCCAAGGCTTGACGTGCTTCCAAGCAGGCCGCCTCCGCGGCGGCCAAGGCGGCTCTCTGTTGCTCGAGGGCGCGCGCCGCTTCCTCGACGCGCACCGCTCGTTCTTCGCGAGCGCGTTCACACCGTTCCGAGGCAACACGCGCGCGGG
>PMNO01000077.1 GCA_003161835.1 Myxococcales bacterium
CACGACGACGACACCCCATGGGGACACGGTCAGGGCAGCGCGTGCCGATGCCGAGGAGGGCGCGGCCAGCATCACCGTGTCTCCTCTTCCTCTTGGGACCGGGAGAGGACCGCCGTGTCTTGCCGCGCGCTGGTGGACCCGGTGGTCGTGGGCGGTAGATCGGCCGCGGTGGGCTCGGACAACGGCGAGCGCTTCGGCAAGGGGTGCCAGCGCTCAGCCCGTTCGGCGCGCACCAGCGCCTGCGTGGAGGGAGACCAGACAAACCCGCGCAGGGCCCGCGAATGCGTCGCGCCCGCTGGCGCCGGGCGACTCCCGGTCGCGGTGCGAGACCGTCCGCTACACCGGCGANNAATCGTTGTTCCGGCGCCGTTGCCGCCGCTTCAGCCGTGGCCACCGCCGGGGCTGAAGCCGTAGCGATTACCGAAGACGGGGATGGTCGGACAGCCAACCGACCGACCGCCGCCGGGGTCATTCCCAGCCGATCTCCGGACACAATGAGAGCGGCTGCCAGGAGGGCCCCGCCAACCATCCCCGCACCCACCCGCGCCGGCCTCCCGCGGCGCCTGTGTTGCCTGGCCCCGCCCACCCGCTGGCGATTCTCCGACACCGGGTCCACAGCGGCCTCCACTGCCAGCTCGAGCGCCACCGCAAACTCAAGCGCTGAGTCGAACGGCTCATAGGTCGCGGTCCCAGCATCAGGCAGGCTGGCGCGTCTGAGCACCGCCAACACCTTCGCCGGCAGCTGGACCCTGTCCGTGGTCTGGCCGCGGGCCGCGTGGCCAACCGCTTGCTCGGCTCGCAGTAGTTGCTCCGCCAGTCGTGCCAGTTGCGCCAGATCGTCGCTGGCGTTCCCGACTGACAAAATTGCGGTCGCGGTGGTGGTCGTCGCAAACGCCGACGTGGTAGTAGCCACCGGCAAGTCAACCGGGCAGCGCTCGCCACAGCTGGCCCGCAGCCGCCGCAAACCAAAACCTTGCAGCTTCGGCAGGCCCAGGGAGCCATCTTGTTCCCCGACCAGGTAGATATTTTCCGCCACCACGGCACCGTGGCTGACGTCGCGGAGGTGCGCCGCCGTCAAGGCATTGGCCAGCTCCGCGATCAACCTGACGATGGCGCGCGGCTGGACAGGTTTGCCCGCGTCCAACCACGCCTGCAAAGTCACACCGTCGGGCAGTTNNGTCTTCAGTTCGGAGACCACGACGGGCGTTCCGTCCGGCAGCGCGGTGACCTCCAGCACCTGGGCGATGAAGGGATGCCGGATGGCCGAGATGGTCGCGACCTCGCGTCTGGTGGCGGCCACCGCCTCCATCCTCAGCGGGAGCCGGCCCTCGCCGATCATCTGCGCGGCGTTGCCGCTGTCGCCGCCGCTCCACACCTGCACCACGAACCGACCAGGGTGTCTCGGGTGCGACGCCTCGTACGATTGAATGGACGAGCTGGTCTGGATTCTCCTGATCAGTTCATATCGATCGGAATGCTTCTTCATCTGGGTACACTCCGTGCCGGATGGTTGTCAATCTCGGTTCAGTCAGGCTTCAAGGCAGGCAGAAAAGGGCGCGATCGGTCACTCCACCGTCACGCTCTTGGCNNGGCACGCGCAGGACATGCGAGACCTGCCAGGTGGTTGTGTCGTCGCCTGTGTTGGCAACCGCGATAGGTACGAGATCTCCCTCAGCTTCAACGCCCGCTTCCAGCGCGATGGGATGGTTGCTGCCGCGGCCGATGAACAGGACGTCCCGATGCCCGGAGAGCTCACCAGCCAGAGCCTGCAAGTCGCGGCAATCATCCAGCGCCGCCTCTCCGACGTACCCAACTATCCCGCACATGGTCGTAGTCCTCCTCGGTGATTGACGCTCAATTTCCGAACGCAGCGATGCCTCAGCAATCACCGCGCCAGCCTCCTCGACAGACCACATACCTCGCGGTTCAGCCGGTTTGTCGTGGCTCAACTACCCTTGAGGACTGAATCGGCCACGGCCCGCGGCCGACATACGCCTGGCGTGTGCGCGATTTGTGCAACGCGAACCGCGTACGCCCGCGGGCAATCTGAGCAANNCGAGACCCGCTCACCCGCCGACGTTCGGGAGGCTCGATTCCGTGATCGCCGAGGCTTCGCACACCTCAGATGCGAAGGCTCATCCGGGAGCGCATCTATCACCAAGCCGCGCTGGACCGTTGCGATCCACTGCAGGCGGCCGAGTTTCGCGACGGATGGATCGATTTTTCACTGCGCGAATATTTCAAGGTCGATCGGCGTTTTCTGTTGGGCACGCTGGTGCGCTGGGGCGGCAGAGGGCTCGGCACAATCGAATTCGCGGTCGGTGACGTGATCACCGGCGAACAGATGCGGCGTGCGTTCTTCGCGGTGACGCGCCACCTGCCGAACCCTCGCGCCTGGGTTGTGCGCCCCCAGGCCGACGATCAGGTTCAGCGTATCCAAGCCGTCGATGGCACCTTACCCATCGTCGACCCGAACGGTCCATTTCGAAATCAAACCTTCCAACCTCTCGTCGCGGCGACCGGCTACGGGGTACTGAAATTCGTCCCCGNNGCCGGCAGGAGGTTCCCGGCCGACCGCTCGGCGACTTCCTTGGGAGTGAGCCCCTCCAGCGCCGCCAACCCGTCGTTCGCGGCGGACCCGCGCGTTCGCGCGCAGGCCCTGTCAGACGTTCGCGCGGCCATCGCCAGCACGCCCGTGGATCCGACGTTGTTGCGGATGCTGCGCGACCAGATACGAAGCCGTTTCGGCAGCGCCCACGTCAGACTCCGTTCCAGCAGCAACACGGAGGA
>PMNO01000487.1 GCA_003161835.1 Myxococcales bacterium
GTGAAGAATGGCTCGAAGATGCGCGACTTCACGTCGGGGGGCATTCCCGAGCCCGTGTCCTTGACCGAGAGTCGGACCAGCCGGCCGGCGCCTGCTTCGCGCGCGCTGGGTTCGTCGGCTGACACACGAGCCGTCTGCAGCTCGAGGGTCCCTCCGCGCGGCATGGCGTCGCGCGCGTTCACGACCAGATTGACGAGCACCTGCTCGATCTTGGCAGGATCGGCGTTGACGGGGGGCAGTTCCGGGTCGAGCGACCAGCGCAGGTCGATGCTATCGCCCACGAGCGGCCTGCAAATGTGCTCGAGCGCCGCGATCGTCCGGTTGAGATCGATCTCGCGCGGTTCGAGCACTTGCGCGCGGCTGAAGGTGAGCAACTGGCGCGTCAGCGTGGTGGCGCGCCCTGCCGCCTCGTCGATCTGCCGCGCGACCTTGCTCCGCGCATCGCCGGGATCGGTCAAGGCCATCAGCACCTCGCACGATCCCCGGATCACGGTGAGCAGATTGTTGAAATCGTGGGCCACCCCTCCGGCCAATAGACCCGTGGCCTCGAGCCGCTGCGCGTGTGAGGCCTCCATCTGCTTTTGACCCTCACTGCGCTCGGCCAAGATCGCCCGCAATTCCGCGTTGGCCCGCATCAACTCCTGCGAACTCAGATCCAAGGATCGCTCGAGCATCTCGCGGGTGCGGTCGAAGTCCTTGTAGGCGGTATTGACCGCCTCCAACAAGCTCCGCGTCGCCGGATCGAGCGCACGTTCGGTCGCCTCGGCTCGTCGTAGCTGCCTCGCCAGGAGGCTATGGACGTCTTTCAAGGATTCCGACGACATCTCAGTAAGGCCCACTCCCTACCGCCGCGGAACGGAAGGAAATTCAAGCGCTTGCACCTGTCGAACATACCGCGATAGTCGCGCGACCGCGACTAGGGGTGGTTTTGGACCAAACGCCCCTCTCTTGGGCGGCTGCGCCGCGTGGGCCGCGCCGCTTGGCGCCCCCAGAACTGCCGCTGCTCCCGTTAGGCCTAGGGCCAGGGCCTCATGCTACAAGACTGTTTACTCGGCCCCGCGCCCGCGCGGAGCGCNNATCATGACTGCCACTCAACGTCATTCCTGGCTCTGGTTGTTCCCCATTGTCGGTCTCCTCGCTTGCGGCCCGTCGGCATCCGACGGAACGCCGGCGGGGACGGGCGGCAAGCCTGCCTCAGCGTCGACCGGAGGGGCAACCGCCCCAGTGACCTCGACCGGAGGCGCCACGCAGCCGGCCGCGGGTTCGGGCGGCGCCACGATTCCGTCCGGCACATCGACAGGCGGGGGTGAACCCGTGCTGACGCCGTCGACGGGAGGCTCAGGCGCGCCGAGCCAAGGCGGTGGCGCAGGAGGAGCGGTGGCGCGACCAGGCGCAGGTGGAGGAGGCGTGGTGGCGCCGCCGCCAGCGACGACTGGGATTCCTGAAGGTTATCCCATGCCTACCTCGGACAATGTCGCGAAATGCACGAAGGTTGGATTGACGGCCGGCTTGTGTCCCGGAGGTGGTCCGGGTCCCGTCTGCATGCAGTGCCTGTTCGGAGGAAGCACCTACGAGACCAATGAAGCGCCTCCGCCGTCGGCGACGGCCACGATGGAGGCCGGAAACTACCTGTTGACCGTCCGGGTTGGCGGCGCGGCGGCGGGCGATACGTATATCGGCACCGAATCGAGTCGCGGGCTCCTGAGGACGGTGACCACGACCGCGGGCCAGACGCTCGACTACGCCTTTGTCGTCAACGTGCGCGGGATGGAAGGCCAGCCCAACCACCGCGGNNGCCACCAAGCCGGTCATGGTCTACATGGCCAGCGATTCCACCGGTTGCGACCAGACAGGCAATATCTTCGGGGGCTGGGGTCAGATGCTGCCCGAGTTCTTCGCCCCCCCGGTCGGAATCGCCAACTACGCGAACAGCGGCGCCAGCTCCAACTTCGGCTACTGGAACGACATCAAGGCCAAATGGAGCGCGGGCGATTGGGTCATCATCCAGTTCGGCCACAACGATAAGGGGACCGCCGACTCGGCGGTTCAGGCCAACCTCGAGAGGATGGTCGCCGACGCGCAGGCCGCCAAGGTGACGGCCCTGCTCGTGTCGCCTCCCGCGCGCGTGCAATTCCAGGGGAACGTGTTGGGCAGCCAGGCCGGCCTTCATGCGGTCTCCGCGGCGGGAGCGGCCAAGTCGAAGGGCGTNNATGCTCGGCTCCAAGGCGGAGGCGATGAAGTTCCACGCCAATGGCACCGACGCCACCCACACGAACCTGGCCGGAGCGGAGAAACTGGCGGGCATCGTGGCCCAGGCCATCAAGGATCAGAAGGTCGCCCTCGCCCAGTACCTCAGGGAGTAGGTTCTTCGCTCGCCGGTGCGCGACGCGAACCCCGAGCTGGCCTGTTCGNNGGACTCCGTCATCGGAGCCAAAATGACAGGAACGTCGCAAGAGGGGCAGGGTCGACCAGGTACCGGAGCAGCCGCCGGGCGCGAAAAAAAATGGGACGGTGATGTCGAACTGCTGCGGAGCATGGGCTACGCCCAGGAGCTCTCCAGGCGCATGGGCGGGTTCTCGAACTTTGCTATTTCATTTTCGATCATCTGCATCCTGGCGGGCGGGATCACGTCCTTGCAGCTCGGAATCAGCGCCGTGGGGGGAGCCGCAGCCGGCGTCGTGTGGCCCGTCGGCGTAACCTTCGCGTTGCTGGTGGCGCTGTGCATGGCCCAGGTCGCGTCCGCTTTTCCGACCGCGGGAGGGCTCTACCACTGGAGCTCGATTCTGGGCGGCAAGGGGTGGGGCTGGGCCACGGCCTGGTTCAACTTGGGAGGGCTCACGTTCGTCACGGCCGCGGTGAATGTCGGCACGTATGGCCTCTTCGCGAATTTCATCGGACCGATGCTGGGGATCGACCCGACCCACTTGACGGTCACGCATCAGATCGTGGGGGTCGCGCTCATCACCGCGTCGCACGCCGCCTTCAACCACGTCGGGATTCGGCTGACCACTCTGCTCACCGACTTCAGCGGATACCTCATCCTCGCGGTGGCCGTGCTGCTCACGGCGGCCATGCTGATAGCGGCCCCCGGCCTGGAGGTTGGGCGGCTCTTTCGTTTTGCCGATTACGGCGGGGCCGCGGGGGCAGGGGTGTGGCCCGAGGCCCGGGGGATTGCCACCATGACCCTCCTGGGGCTGATGTGGCCCATCTACACCATCACCGGCTTCGATGCCTCCGCGCACACATCGGAGGAGACCGTCAACGCGGCGGTGAACGTGCCCAAGGGAATTCTTCGGTCGGTTTTCCTTTCCGGCCTGTTCGGTTGGGTGATGGTCTCCGCCTTCGTGTTGGCGCTGCCCGACGTCGCCGGCTCGGCAAAACAGGGCGCGAACATTTTTCCGTGGCTGATGGAGCACGCTCTGCCTGGCCTGCTGGGCAAGGCGTTCTGGGTCGCGATCGTGCTCGCGAACTATCTTTGTGGCCTGGCCTGCGTCACCTCCACATCGAGGATGATCTATGCGTTCTCGCGCGACGGGGGTTTGCCTGTCTCGGGCGCACTTCGGCGGGTGTCTCCGCGGTACAAGACCCCCGTGATAGCCATCTGGACCACGGCCGTGCTGGTGGTGGCCTCCACTTTGTACGCTCCCGCCTATTCCACGCTCACCACCGCCTGCGTGATCTTCCTCTACATATCGTACGTGATGCCAACCGTGGCCGGGCTGTTCGCGTTTGGCAAGACCTGGACCCGGATGGGTCCGTTCGACGTCGGAGCGCGGGTCTACAAGGTGGTCGCGGTGATCGCGGTGGCCGGGGTTTTGGTGCTCATCTGGATCGGCGTGCAACCGCCCAATGAGAAGGCCTTCACCGCGACCCTGGTGACGGTGGGCGCGCTCGCCGCGGCCTGGTGGCTGGGCGTGCGCCGCAGCTTCAGGGGCCCTCCCGCCATGTCCACCAAGATGTCAGGGGCGCTCGACGGGGAGGGAATCGGCGGACACTAGCGCGCCCGCCCGGCGCCGTCCCCGGCGTCTACGCGCGTCCTTCGAGAGACCATTCGCCTGTGTAAGACTTGCCCGCTTCGAGCGTCAGCAGTCCTTTGCCGCTGTTGAAAGCATTGGGAGCGCAGGTGAGCGGCTCGAGGCAAACCCCGCGGCGACGGTGGCGGGGATCTGGCAATGTGTCCTGGGTGTAGGCGACGACGTAACGGAAGCTGGCGTCCATGGCGAGCTCGATCGAGGGGTTGCCCTGCGGCCCGGTGAGGCGAATCCTCGCCCGTCCGTCCTTCCCCCGGATGAGATCGGTGAAGGTGGTGTCCAGCTTGGTCGCCCCAATCGGCTTGGGCTTGCGAAAGTCGAACGCGGTTTCGCTCACGGGGCTGCTGCCGATGGGCACCAGACGCTCGTTGGTGGGTAGGTAGGTCGCCGCCGGGAGGGTGAGCACATGCGTGTCGATGCTGTCGGTACCAAGATTGAAGTAGGGATGAAATCCGAGGCCGAAGGGCAGCGGGCCTGCCCCTCGGTTGGTGGCCCGGGACCGCACTGCCAGGCCCCGGTCGGTGAGCCGATAGGTCACCACCAGCTCCAATGTGAACGGGTATCCGTCGGTGGGAAACAGAACGAGCCCCAGGGTGACGGAATCGTCGGTGCGTTCTTTCAGCCGCCAGTCGAGGAATCGAACGAGGCCATGTAGGGCGTTCTGGTTGGCGGTCTCGTTGAGGGGGAGTTGCTGAGTCACACCCTGGAAGACGTAGCGTCCTTGATCGATGCGCCCGGGCCAGGGGGCGAGCACGTGACCCATGCCGTAGCGGGACATCTCGGCCGGGCCGAACGTATCGAGGAGCTCGCGCTGGCCAACCTGGTAGGACCGCAGCGTGGCGCCAACCTCGGTCACCACGGCCTTGAGTTTTCCGCGTCGGATCTCGTATTGCTCGCCGGTGGGGGCGAGCAGGGCCGAAGGCGCGCTTGCCGCCGTCGCTGGCTCCGCGCGCGGTTGCAGCGGCGCCTCGGGAGCTGGTCTNNGCCGCGCCCAATCCTTGAAAGAACTTGCGCCGGTCCCAGTCGGCAGCGCCCGTGGTGAGCTCGGTCTCGATGGGTCGAACCATGTTCGCCTCCGTGAGATGGTTTGAGAATGAACGGCGGTCGCGTCACCCGCTCGCAACCGCAGAGCCGCTCGGCGTGCGTGCCGCCGTTGACCGAGTTCGGCTCGGGATGTTACCGATATCAACTGACCCGTCAAGGACGGCCCGGACCATGAGGATGACATCCAGAAATCTGGCCATCGCGATGGTCTCCGTCTGGTTGGGCACCGTTGCCGCTTGCCGGCGAAATGGCGCGGTTCAAGCTCGCCCTCTCAAGCTGGCCTTCGTCACCAACACCGCCAGCGAGTTCTGGCGGGTGGCCGCGGTCGGGATTCACGCGTACGAGCGCGAAGCGAACGTGCAGATCGACGTCAAGATGCCGCCCGCCGGCACCCCGGAGGACCAGAACCGCATCCTCGAGACCCTGGCCAGCCAGGGGTACGACGGCCTCGCGCTCAGCGTCGCGGCGCCGAACGATCAGCTCCCCCTCCTGAACCGCATCGCCGCGCACACCAAGATCGTGACGATCGATTCGGACGCGCCCCGTTCGGCGCGGTTGCTGTACATCGGCACCAACAACTTCAAGGCCGGGCGCCTCCTGGGCGAATCGATCGTACGCCTGCTGCCCCACGGCGGAAAGCTGGCCGTATTCGTCGGCACCCTGGCGGCCGATAACGCGGCCGAACGCCTGGCCGGGTTGACCGAGGCCATCGCCCATCACTCCATCGAGATCATCGATCGCCGCGAGGACCACACGGATCGCGCCAGGGCGCGTTCAAATGTGGAAGACATGATGAACGCGCACCCTGATCTGGATGTGGCGGTCGGGTTGTGGTCGTACAACGGACCCGCGATCGCGGCGGCGATCGAGGCGATGGGGAAGATCGGCCGCGTGCGTGGCGCTGTTTTCGACGAGGAGCCCGGCACCTGGGAGGGCATCCAAAACGGAGCGATCGCGCTGGCCCTGGTTCAGAGCTCGTACGAGTTCGGGTACCTGGCCAGCAAGTGGATTCACATCCTCGCGCGCGACGGCGAGGGCGCCCTGGCCGCCGTTCCCAAGAGCCGCGTGATCGAGACGCGGGTCGAGGTGATCACCCGCGACAACCTGACCGCCCACCAGCAACAACTAGCGGACCAGCGCAACAGGTAGGCCCAATCGGCCGAGGACGGGCGGGGACTCGAGATCGAGCAGAAAGCGTTTGCGCGGCAAGCCCCCGCCGAACCCCGTCAAGGCGCCCGACGCGCCCACCACGCGGTGGCAAGGGATGATGATGCAGATGGGATTCTTGCCATTGGCTGCGCCGACCGCGCGCACCGCGGCGGGCGCACCGATGGCGCGGGCGATGTGTGCGTAGCTGACGGTGCGGCCGTAGGGAATCGCGCCGAGCGCGCTCCACACCCGCCGTTGAAACGGAGTCCCGCGCGGGTCGATGGGCACGCTGAAGGTTTGCCGCGCGCGCGCGAAGAACCCATCCAGCTCGTGGCGGGTGCAGGCGAGGAGCGCCCCGTCCTCGGCGTCCTGAGCCGCGGCGACGGCCTCTCGCGGCGGCGCACCGGCCGCCGACGCGTCGCCGGCGGTGGCGATCGACGCGGGGTGGTTGGCGAAATAACAGCCCACCAACTTTCCCGCATCAGCGATGAGGGTCAGCGGGCCGACGGGGCTGTCATGGATGAGCGTGCGCATGGGTGCTCTCTTTTTCGATCCGATTCGAGGGGAGCGGTGCCAAGGGTGGCGTCGGGGTGCGACGGGCATGGCGTTGCCAGAGGTGCGCTGCGGCGTACGCGCGCCACGGTCGCCAGGATTCGCTGGCGGCCTTCAGTGGGCCCGGGAAGGCGAGACGCAGCCCGGCGTCTCCGAGCGGGAAGGCATCGGGATCGCCCAGGCCGCGCAGGGCGATGTACTCCAGTGTCCAGGGCCCGACCCCGGCCAGCGCGGCGAGCCCGGCGCGGCCCCGGGCGATCGCGCCGCGCGCCAGCCAGAGCTGGCCGTCGGAGATCGCCCTGGCCAGGCGTACCACGGTCTCGGCGCGCGCCCGAGGCATTCCGAGGCGACCAATGCGATCGGCGCCAGCCTCCGCCACGCGCTCCGGGGTGGGAAAGAGCCGGTCGAGCTCTGGAAGTCCGGTGTCGATCGGTGCGCCGAGGGCGTCCACCAGGCGCGCGGTGAGGGTCGTGGCGGCCTTGATCGTGACTTGCTGTCCGAGGACGGCGCGCACGGCCAGCTCGAAAGGATCGAGCGCGCCCGGCAGGCGCACCGCGGGATTGGCCCGCACGTCGGCGGCCAGCGCGGCATCGCGGCCGAGGGCGCTGTTGATGGCGGTGATATCGGCGTCGAGATCCAGGGCCCCGCGAACCGCGGCGATCACCTGGCGGAACACCGGCATCAGGCCTTCACTCAAGGTGAGGATCGGCGCGGGGCCGGAGGTCAGCGCCAGGGCCAGCAGGCCACGGTGGTCGCCGACGGCGAATGTTCGTCGGAGAGGGGCCGCCTCGAGCCGCGCCACCCGACGCCGCTCGGCGTGGGCGAGGGTGGGGGCGCCATCGAAAGGCCCCCGGGGTGCGAGCACGAACGTGAAGCCAATGTTCCGGCCGGCGGCGGCGACGTCGCTCATCGGAGGAGCAAACCTCGAAGACGCAAGCCTCGAAGAAGCAAGCAGCGATGGCCCGCGGCGCGAGTGAGAGAGGCGCCGGATCCGGGAGGGAGGCAGTCCATAGCGTTCGCGAAACAGAGCGTTGAAACGCCGAACGCTACCGAAGCCCGCGGCCAGGGCCACGTTGATCAGGCTCATCTCCGTATCGTGCAGAAGCCGCTTGGCGGTGAGCAAACGATGGGTCTGCGCGAGCTCGGTGGGCGTGGCGCCGAAGGTCTTGACCAGCGCGCGACGGAGATGGCGGTCGGTGACCCCCAGCTCGGCGGCCAGGTCCCGCAGGTCAGCGTTGTCGAGGGCGCCAGCCTGGATGCGCTTGACGGCGGCGTGGGCGATTCGCTCCGTAGCGTCGATGGGCGCGCAGCCAGGCGCGAGCTCCGGGCGGCACACGAGGCACGGACGAAAGCCAGCCTTCTCGGCCGCCGCGGCCGA
>PMNO01000188.1 GCA_003161835.1 Myxococcales bacterium
GGCCTTCGCGAAAGGGGGATTCACGCGTTCGCGGCAGCGGCGGGCGAGGGCGGCAAAGGCGGCAGAATGGCCAACGCGTTTCGCTCGCCCTCGGCATGAATGAGCTGGCCAGCGTGCCGCGCGGTGAGCGCGCCAAAGGTCTCGAGGTTGAAACGCATGGTGTACGCCCCGACGCCCGGGTCGGTGAGGGATGCCACGAGGCGGCCGACCACGGGCGCGTCCGACCAGTTGCGCACCGGCTCCGAGATGATCACCCCGCACCGAGCGGCGCGACGCATCTTCGCGACGATGGCGTCGGCGTCAGCTCCGAAATGATAGAGGCTCGAACACATGACCACATAATCCCCCTGGGGAATGGGGTCGGTGATCAGGTTCACCCAGCGCGCGTCGACGCCACGGTGGCGCGCGTGCATCACGAAATCGCCGTTGTAGTCGAGGCCGAGGTACGTGCAGCCGCGCGCGCGCAGGAAGTCCCGATAGAGCCGGGCGGTCCCACAGCACACGTCGACNNGTCCGGCGCGAGATGCCGACCACGCCCCGAAAATCATGCAACGCGCGCAGGTAGTCCCAGGAGTCGCGCCAGACCCGGACCGTGCTCGCCTTGTCGGCCCGCCGCAGGAACAACACCGGGATCTCGTGGATACTCAGGTTGGCCAGCCGCGCGCGCGCCATCACCTCGGTGTCCCAGAACCAGCCGTCGTTCTCGCTGTCCAGCACCGCGCGCGTGGCGGTTGCCCGCTTGAAGAACTTGCAGCCGGTCTCGCTGTCCTCGATGTCGAGCGACAAGAGCACGTCACACAGCCGCCGATAGACGAACGACAACGCCGCCCGGTGCAGCGCGCCGGTCTGGCGCAGGCTGTAGTGGCGCTTGCCCGTGGCCACGTCGGCGCCGTGCCGCTCGATCTCGTTCACGAGGGTCGCAATGTAGTGGGCCTGGACCTCCAGATCGATGTCCAGAAATCCCGTGACCCGCCCCTGGCTGTTCGCGAAGCCGGTCTTGAACGCGGCGCCGCGGCCGCGGTTGGCCTCGTGAAACAAGTATCGACAGCGCGGCTCGCCCGCGCAGAGGCGACGGATGATGGCCCGCGTGTCGTCCTGGCTGCCGTCGTCGACGAACACGATCTCCCACGACCAGGGCGTCGCCTCCAGGACTTCCACGACGGTCGCGACGCTGGCCGCGAGGTGCGTGCCCTCGTTGTAGCAGGGAACGATCAGCGAGAGATCGAGGGGCGTCACGCGAAGATGTGCCGCAAGGCCCGGACCACGTCCGCGGCGTCCTGGTTGGTCATGCCCGCCGAGAGTGGCAACGAGAAGGTGCGGGCCCCGATCCACTCGGCGTGGGGGAGGGCGCCCGTACGCGCGCCGTAGTTGCGCTGGTACCAGGGATGCAGGTGCACGGGGCGGTAGTGCACGCCAGCGCCGATGCGCAGGGCGTGCAGCCGGGCCAGCACCTGATCGCGTGTCACGGCGGTCCGCGCATCATCCACCAGGCACGTGAAGAGATGGAGCGCGTGGCGCGTGTCGGGGGCGGGGGGCGCCGGCAGGTGGAGCGGCAATCCGGCCAGCTCTTCTTCATAGAAACGCCAGATCTCCTGACGCCGGTGCCAGCGCTCCTCGAGGCCCGTCAGCTGGTGCAGACCGATGGAGGCCGCGAGATCCGTGAGGTTGTACTTGAACCCGGGCTCGACGACCTCGTAGTGAACAAACCCTTCATCGCTGTATCGCTGCCAGGCATCGGCGCTCATGCCGTGCAGGGCCAGCGACTTGAGGCGTGCGGCGGCGCCCGGATCGCGCGGTGCCACCATGCCCCCCTCCACCGTGGTCAGGCTCTTGGTGACGTAGAAGCTGAAGCATCCAAAGTCGCCGAACGTCCCGCAGTGACGCCCGCCCACGGTGGCCTCGAGCGCGTGCGCCGCGTCTTCCACCACCGCGAGGCCGTGCGCGGCGGCGAGTTGCAAGAGCGGCGCGATGTCGCACGGCCGCCCCGCGAAGTGGACGGGGACGATCGCGCGCGTGCGCGGCGTGATCTTGCGGCGCACATCCTCGACGTCGATGTTCAGGGTGGTGCGATCGCAGTCCGCGAACACGGGCTCGTGGCCGGCATGCACGATGGCGTTGGCGGTCGCGCAGAAGGTCATGGCGGTGGTGATCACCTCGGACCCGGGCGGCAAGTCCAGCACGCGCAGGGCCAGGTGCAGCGCCGCCGTGCACGAGTTCACCGCGACGACGGCGGGGGCTTCGAGATAGGCAGCGAGGCGGCGCTCGAACAGGGCCACCCGCGGGCCTGCGCCGAGCCAACCGGAATCGATACAGGCCATCACCTCGGCCCGCTCGGCGGCGCCGAGGGTCGGTGCGCCGAAGACCAGGTACTTGTCGCGCCAAGGTTGGTCCGGCGCACCCGGCGCACCTGGCGCACCCGGCGCACCCGGCAATCGATCGCTCATGCCGCGGCTGCTCCGTTCACGCGGCGGCGCAGGCGGCACACCACGCTGGCGCCCGCCGGCAACGGCAGCCGCTGGTCGCCGACCCACCGCGCCTCGACCGCCGCGACCGCCCCGGCCGGTGCCTCCAGCCAGCCCGGACCCGCCGTCAAGTTGCTCTGGGTGCGCCAGTTCCTGTGCAAGAGCCGCCGCCACCAGACCACCGCCGCCATCGCGGGCAGCACGCCGAGATTGAAGTAGCTCGCGAAGAGCACCTCGAACCCGGCGGCGCGACACGCCCTGAGCAAGGTGGCGCGCGTGTAACGGCGCCGATGCTGGCTGATCACGTCCTCTCCGCTCCACAACCACGCATAGGCCGGCACTGTCACGATCACCTGGCCATCGTTCCGCAGCAGCGACGCGATGGTGCGCAGCCCCTCCACGTCGTCATCCAGGTGTTCCAGCACGTCGAGGCAGGTGACGATGTCGAACCGGCCCCGCAGCGCCGGCAAATCGCGCGGGACGATGTGAATGACTTCACGCGGAGGGGCGTCGGGCGCGCGGGGCTCCGCCACCTTGGCGCCGCCGCCGTTCGTGTTCGCGATGTCCGCGATGCTCGCGATGTCCGCGATGTTCGCGATATCCGCGCCCTCGGCCGTCCCCAATTCAGAGAGCGGTTG
>PMNO01000038.1 GCA_003161835.1 Myxococcales bacterium
GAGCGTTGTCCATCCGTTCCTTTCTAGCACTGCGCGCATCCAAGGCGATGCCAGTTGCCGCCCGGCCTGCCTGGGCCATCTGGCCGACGCGCCCGTCCCTCCGGCCACTTCGCCCTCCAGCCGCCTGACCCTATGTGGTCATTTACGTCCCATTGTGACGCCAATGTGTCGCCACCATCATTACGCAATCAATTAGACTGTCAGCCAATTAATTTACTATGGACATTCCAACGATTGCCATAGTACCCTGCCCGCCGCTGGTCGAGGGTGCGCGTGCTGTGTCACCTACCCAGAGAGTCAAGCAATGCAACTTCAGAGGAGGCAGTGGGATGAGAACAAGAAGCAGGATGGTCACATCGGGTCAGGCGATTGCATTGGGAGCGACGGCTTTGGCCGGCGTCTGCTTGTCAGCAGGTAACGCCCGGGCGGCCGCCCAAACCTACGCAATCACAATCAATTCCACCGCCCGAACAGACAGCTCCAAATGCACGCTCCGAGGAGCTATCGAAGCCATCAACACGAAGAAGGCGGTTGGCAAGTGTCAGGCCGGTGGCGGCTCCGCATCGAGTCCGGACATCATATTGATCAACGGCGGTCTCGTATTCAGCTTGTCGAGCCAATTGGATATCAAGAGCAGCATGATCCTGAGATCGACCAGCACGAGTTCGATGGTCGTATTCAAGCAAAGCGGAAGCCCCCTGATACTGGTCAACGCGGTCACCTTTCCAAGCGCAGGCACGTCGAAGATTACGTTCGAGGACATCGACTTCGAGGGCACCCTCCCAGGATCGACGTTGGGCATTTACGCGGAGGGAAAAGATCCGGACTCGATTACCTTCAACCGGTGCTGGATTCAGGGATTCGGATTCGGAGGAATACACAGCAAGGACACCTCCCTGATTATCAACTCGTCGGGCGTAAACAAGAATAGCCACAGCGAGAGCACCGGCGCCGGAGTGTTCATCGAAGGAAACAACGGAAATACCACGATCAGCATCTTCAACTCGAGCATCACCAACAATTTCGATGCCAGCGGAGCTTGCAACGGCGGCGGGGTATTCCTTGAGCTGAACGGCGCGATTGCGAGCATCGTCAATTCCACGATCTCCGACAATAAGGGAGGTAGTGGACTTGCTCTGTACAACCCCGAGTCAAACATGAGCGCGAACACCCTGAAGATAACCGGGTCGACCATCTATGGGAATTCGACCTTGAACGCCGGTTGCTCCACCGGAGCGGGCGTCGACAATCCGTGCGTCCTCGACGGGTCTGGTGTCTGCCACTATTTCAATGTCACCCTCGACGGGACGGTCATCGATGCCAATTCGGGCGATTTCGGAGAAACCTCCGAGTACACGGGCCCCGTCACAATCAAGGATTCACTGCTCGGCAGCAGTGACAACGCGACGGTCACGTTTGTCGGAAGCCACAACGTGACCGACTTCCAGACGTCGGGGCTGGACCCCGTGCTCAGGGACAATGGCGTCACCGGACAAAAGAGGCGGCAGACCCACAAGCCCTTGGCCGGCAGCCTATGCATCAACTTTCTCCCTTCGATCGATTTCGGATCGCAGGTCTCGAACAAGGATGAGAGAGGGAGAACGCGCGGAGCTCTCGGCGGATTCGACGTGGGTGCGGTGGAGCTCCAGAGCGGCGAGTGATCTGCGCTAGCCCTCCGAACTAGTCAGGTTCCCCGCTCCGTGTGCCGCCGTACAGACAGGGCACGGAGCGGGGTGTGGAGTGTTTTGGGTACCCGATGAGACCACTCACCGTTGGAGCTCCCGTGGGTGCAGCCCTGATCCTGGGGGCGCTCGTCCATTTCATGCTCCGGTCCCGCGCCGACGTTCGCGGCACGGTCGCGGATCCCGGCAGCGCCGAGCTGCCGGCTGATCGCCCAGCTCGCGACCCGCGGGCCGTGTGGACGAGAACCTCAGCCGTCGCCTCTCCAGTGCGGCCGCTTCCCGCGGTTGCCGCCAGCCCCGCCCTCGTGGTCGAGGTGGCGACGCCCGCGACTGCTGAGCCAACCGTGATCCCACCGCGCCGATCGGCCGCCGCCATGGAAGTCTTGCGCCGATACCGGCTGACCCAGCAGGCGGACGAGATGGCTCTTGAAAGCCTGCGGATCGCCGAGGCCGATCGCGCGGCCATTCGCAAGATCAACGAAGAGCATCGCCCTCCCCGCAGCAACGTGATTCCATCCGTAGCCGACGGTGGAGCGGAGAACCCCGACCGCCGGGAAGCCAACCGGCGAGTGGCCATCGAGAAGGTCTTGGGAGACACCGCGGCCAAGGAGTTCTTCGCTGCCGAGGCTTCCGAAAGAAGCGCCCGGGACAATCAGTTGCAACAACTGCTTGGCGCTTCCGAAGCGGCGTCTCCTCCGGGGGTGACCGACGCGGGGCCGTCCGGGCCGCCGCCCACCGCCGCGCCGCCGGTGGTGCCGCCCCCCGACGCGATCGATGCTTCCGCCCAAACGGATCGGCCAACCCTTTTGGCACCGGCCGACGATCACGTATCGCCGCTGCCGGAGCGCTGATCCAATTTCTATCTGTCTACCACCGCAGGGGACACCGCCCGGCCAGCGCGCACTCAGCGGAGCGCGTCGCGCCGATAATTTTCCTTGAG
>PMNO01000688.1:0-221 GCA_003161835.1 Myxococcales bacterium
ATGACGATGTTGGTCATCTTCCTCTTGATGTCCTTTTCGGCGACTGGAGAGATCCTGTTCGTGCAGAAGAACATCGTGTTGCCCAACGCCCAGAATTGGGCCGAGCTGGAACGCGCGCCTGTTATCGGCGTCAGCCGTGACGTCGTGACCTTGGACGGATCCCAGGTCGCCACCGCCGACGAGCTCATGAAGGATTCCAATACGGGAGACTTCAAGATCTC
>PMNO01000688.1:262-389 GCA_003161835.1 Myxococcales bacterium
TGCGAATGGGGCGTCGGCCGTTTGTTTTTCAGGCGACGGGCCACCGCGTGCCACGCGCGAGCGCCGGCAGGGAGCCATGGCGCCGTGACCTCGGCCCTCCCGATGGAATCGCCTGGCAAAACTGTAG
>PMNO01000688.1:419-2908 GCA_003161835.1 Myxococcales bacterium
TTGGGCACTGTCTGGGCCTGATCGTTGTGTCGAGGCAGCCTCACTGTCTCGTACCGGCAGGGGATCGGGTGGTCGTTTCGGATCGGTCGATCCCCGAGGGGCATCTACTCATGTCAGCCATCATCCACCTACGCGGATCGATCCATGAGGACGAGTACACCCTCCTCGGCCCGTTGGTCGGCGGGTCGAGCTCGGTCTTTGAAGCCAGGCGTGGCGCGAATCAGGAAGATTGGCAGGAAGAGTCTGAAGAGAGCTGCGTTGTGCGNNGCCACGGAACGGATCGGGGGTCGTTCCCTCGAACAAGTTTTGGCGGAGGACGGAATGTTCCCGCTGCCGTCAGCGGTTCGACTGATTCACCAGGTGGCGGAAACGCTGAGCGCGGCGCACGCCCTCGGGGTGATTCACGGAGACCTTCACCCGGGCGCGATCCGCCTCACCGGGGACGGCCGGGGCGGGGTCGGAATCAAGCTCCTGGGCCTCGGATGGGCACAGCAAGTCCGCGCTGCGCGCCGCGACCAGCGACACGCGCTGTACCGGGCTCCCGAGCAGCGGAACGGTCCACCGGTGGGAGCAGTCGACCCGAGTGTCGATCAGTTCGCGCTAGCCGCCATCGCCTACGAAATGCTGGCCGGTTGCTCCTACATCTCGGAAGAAAGCTCCGACCTCGCGGACCCCGAGGCGACTCGGTGGCGCCAGCCGCCGCGGATCGCGGAAATGGTGCTGGGTCTCCCGACGGCGATCGACGAAATCCTGCGCCGCGCCCTCTCCTACGACGCGTCCAAGCGTTTCCTCAGCGTGCATGAATTCGCGCAGGCCCTTCTGGACGTCACGGGGGTGACGAATCACGGGGCCTCGCCCGAGGCCTCGCACGCCCCCAGCCCCCTCCTGGCGAGTCCGCCGGAGGCCTTCCTCCTGAGCGGCATCGAGAGGCCGACGTTGTCGGCGCGGACCCGTCTGCTGTTCCTGGGAATCGGCACAGCATTCGTGACGTTGGCGGTGGCCATGATGGCCTCGAGCCTGCACCGCAGCGCAACCGTCGGCGCATCGGCGGCCGCACAGGCCCCAGCACCAGCGACAGAATCCGTACCCTCGCCGGACCCGCNNCGCGCGCCGGCGGCGCCATCGCAAGCGCCACTCACGGCTCCGCTCTCGCCACCCGACCGGACACGGGAGCGTTGGTCGTCACTCCCCTGTCTTCTGACGAAGCCGTCGGCTCAAGGGCGCGGCGCGGTCAGCACCGGTGCCGATGACTGGAAAGTCACGGTGAGCTTCAGTTCCTTGCCGTCACGCAGAACCTGCGCGGTGGTGGTTTCGCCTGGCTTGCTCGCGCCAAGTGCATACATCAGATCTTCGACAGACCGGATCTGGTGGCTTCCCAGCCGGACCAGGACGTCGCCTCGTTGCAACCCGCCCGCTGCGGCCGCGCCGCCCGCGCGCACACCCGCCAACAACACCCCCGGGATCCCCGCGGGTGGGCCGGCGTAGTCCGGAATCGAGCCCAGCGAGGCGCCGAACGTGCGCATGTCCCCACCGCCCGCCGGCGGTCCGGGCGGCTGCTTCAACGTCAACCGATCGGCCCGACCAGCCACCTCCTCCATGAGAGCGGCGGCCGCGACGGCGATCTGTCCGGCACCGGCCGCATTGATCTTGTCCGCCGTATCACTCGGGCGGTGATAGTCGGGGTGGCTGCCCGTGAAGAAATGCGTGACCGGAATACCAGCGAGGTAGAACGGCATCTGATCGCTTGGCCCATATCCGTCCGCTCCTCCCGCCGTGCCGCCACAATCGATCTCCGCCTTGGCGCAGGCGGAGTCCAGCAGCGCCGGCCATTCGTCCGCCGAGCCGCGACCCAGGACGGTCACGTGGTTGTCGCGCAGGCGACCGACCATGTCCAGATTGACCATCGCAACGATGTCGGGCGTGGTCAGCGGCGGCGGAGGCGCGCGGGTAAACGCGGTCGAGCCCAAGGTGCCCTCCTCCTCGCCCGAGAAGGCGACTACCACGATATCGCGCGCCAGCTTGTCCCGACGCGCTACCAACATGCGCGCAGTCTCCAGCAACACGCTCACGCCCGAGGCATTGTCATCGGCGCCCACGTGGGGTTGCTTGCTGTCCGGCGCCAGAGAATGATGCTCGCCCAATCCAATGTGATCGTAGTGCGCGCCTATGACCACGGTCCCCGGGAGCCGCGCCGCCTGCGGGACTCCCGCCGGAATGCGCGCCACCACGTTGTACGTGGGCTCGTGCGTGACCGTCAGCGAAACTTTCAATGCTGCCGGCACGCGCACCTTCTTTTCCAGACGCGCGAGGGTTCGTGCGAACGCGGCCCGGCGCACGAACAGAACGGGGATACCGGCGTCGCCGTAACCTTCCGCGCGGACGCCGGGCAACGTTCCCTCGTCCGGCGCCTTCCAGGTTTTATCCGCCGGGCCCGCAGGGGGCAGCGGTGCGTCCACCACGATGAGAGCGCGCGCGCCTCTCTCCCTGGC
>PMNO01000356.1 GCA_003161835.1 Myxococcales bacterium
TGCTCGCGCGCCGCGTATGAAGGGCTCCTGGTGCTCGCAGGAGAGACCGGAGGCTGAACGGCTGACGCTCGCGGCGATGGCACCACGATTGGCGCCGTCCGTGGTGCTGGTGCGGCCAGCGAGGTGGCAGCGAAGGNNGTGCCGGCCTTCTCGATCTTGTTCCCCGACTTCTCCATCTCGTCGGAGGCCTTCTGGACGCGCTTGGCGTGGTCCTTGTGGCTCTTGGCCGTCTTCTCCATGCGCTCGCCCTCCGCTTTCTCGGCGGCACCGGCCCGTTCCAGCCGCCCACCCTCGGTCGCGGTGTCGGTGTTCTTCTTCAGGGCCTTGCCGTGCTTCTGCAGTTGCTCGCCCCTCTCTTCCTTGGCCTCCGCCGCGCCTTCGGTTTTTTCAGCGGCCTTCTTCTCGCGGGCTGCTTTCTTTTCCAGCGCGTTGCCCTTGGCCTCCACGGCGTTGCCCTCTTTTTGAACGGCATTTTCATCCGCCCGCGCGATTGCCGGCACCGCCAACAGAAGCGAAAAGCAACCACCCAACAGGACGTTCTTCATATTCATTTGACTCTCCTCGTGCGATTGCGCTGTTTCCTCCGCGACCTTCGCGGGGGATCTGCCCGACATGCAGCAAGGGTTAGGCCAAGGCACCCGTCCGCCATTGCCAAGCTACCAATCCGTGATCAGTCCAATCGTCAAGAACAGACCCACCGGGGCCAGACCGGCCGCGGTCGTGATCGGCCGGGACATGCCCGCTTTGGCGGTGAGGAACTGCCCGACGATCGTGGCCGCCGTCGCACCGAGGACACCCCCGACACCGATCGCCACATCTTCTTCGACCGCGCAGTCGCGGCCCTCGCACCCGTGCAGGCGCGCGAGTGCGTAGCCAGCCCCAGCACCAAGGCCAAGACCTCCCCATCCAGCGGCACCGACGGCTATGNNCGTAGCCAACCAGGAGCGTCGCCCAGGTGGCGCGGGAGCGGCCCTCGGGTCGCGCGCCTTCCAATCCCGCGCCCGCGCCACCGCCCCCTCCGTCACCACCGGCGTTGGCGTGGGCTTCACCGCCGGTCAAGACCAGCAGGAACGCGGCGGCCACCACGGCGCCGAGACGAATCCAACTCCGCTCGGACGTCCGAAGAACGGAATCGCCGACGCTCACCGACGACTTTCTGAGCGTCTGGGGAGCGGCGGCGGTGCTGCCATACAAGAGCTCTCCTGTAGCTGTAACCGTACCCGCGCCGTCGGCGCGGACGCTCTAGTTGATTCGGGAGGCACCCTTCGCAATGACGATCTCGACCCGCCGATTGTTGGCCCTGCCCTCGGCACTGGTGTTGTCGGCCACCGGCCGATCGGGTCCCATGCCGCGGGCCGAGATCTTCTCGCCAGGGAATCCCCGGGACACCAGGTAGCCACGCACGGACTCCGCCCGACGCTGTGACAGGCTCTGGTTGGTTGCTTGCGAGCCTTTCGAGTCCGTGTAGCCCTCGACCACCACGGTCTGGCCCT
The DNA here is from genome assembly GCA_003161835.1 of Myxococcales bacterium. Lineage (GTDB taxonomy): Bacteria > Myxococcota_A > Polyangia > Fen-1088 > Fen-1088 > FEN-1088. The sequence continues at coordinate 1,494 of PMNO01000356.1, forward strand.
TGGCAACCAGCGCCTCGGCCACTTGGTCCAGGCGCGACTGCGCCGCCGGCAACAGGGTCGAATCGTTGGAACGAAACAGGACGCTGCCCGACAGGGTGATGACCAGCCCGCGCTCCTCTTCCTTCGCTGCCAGCTTGGCCAAGGCGTCGTTGGCGTCCTTGGCCTGTTGCGCGGCCACGGCCGCCTGCTGCTCGGCCGCGGCGGTCTGTTGCTCGGCGACGGCGACTTTTTGTTCCGACGCGGCGGCCTTTCGGTCGGCATCTTCGCGCGCCGCGCGTTCGGCGCCGGCCTGTTGGGTCTGTTGCGCCTTTCCGCGCTCGGCCTCCCCGAGTTGCGCGCGCGTGGCCGCCAGGTTGCCCAGGGTCTTCTTCGAGATCTCCGCCTGTTTGTCCCCATATTCCTGTTTGGATTTGGCGACGCTGGCGGTGGCCAGCGCGGTCTGAGCGTGCGCCTCCGCGATCTGAGCCGTACGCTCAGCGACGTAGGCCAGATCGACGATCTTCTGCATGTCTTCGCCCTCCGCGAAGCTCGCCTCCGCGCGATCGAGGGCCGTCTTGGCCACGTGAAGGTCCGACGGCGAGACCTGGGCGGCGGGCCCGACGCTGGCCCGGTTGTAAGCGATCCGTGCGTTATTCAATTCGACCGGCGTGGCGGTGGCACACGCGGAGGCNNGCTACTGAACCGCTGATTCCTTCAACGTCTTCACCTTTTCGATCGCGCCCAGGGCCTCGGACTTTTCGCTTTCGCTGCGGGCGAGGGCCAAGGACAATTCGGCGTCGACCTGGGCCCGAAGCAACAATCGCTCCGCCCGGTCCTTGTTCTTCTGGTCGGTCAGGGCTCGTGCCTGCCCAAACTCCTCCTTGGCCAGCTGCAGATACAGCGCGGAGTCCGGGCTGTGCTTCGCGCCCACCTCCTCGGCGGCGCGAATCGCGGCGGACGAGGCCTCCCCTTTTTCGGCCGGAACCGAGGTGGCGCAGGCAAGGCCAACCAACACGGTCGTGGTCATTAGCGACAATTTCAGGTTCATCACGTTCCTCCCATAGACGACGGCGTGCGCGCGCATCGCGATGCCGAAGCCACATGCTCCGACGCCTCGACCACCGACCACCGCGTAATTTCCAGACATGATGACCGCAGGACGACCGTTTGAATATTAGGAATGTTGGACCGAACAATTCGCAAATCCCGAGGCATTGCGCCGCCCCACCCGCCCGCGGCCAGCACCCTTTCTGATCGGGCTACACCCGACCGCCAGCCCCAGTCACGGCGCCCGAGACCTGCCGGTCAAGAACTTCTCATTGCCGACTGTCCGCCTAGGACGTTTCGCGTGCGATCGCGAATCCCAGTTTTTCCGCCAGACGCGACCACACCGCGACCTCGGCGGGCAACCGCAAGCGGTCCGCGATCAGGTCCTCGACCAGCGTGCGCTCGGGGGCACCGGGCGTCATGGCGGAGCCGCAGGCCTCGAACAGGGCATACCCCACCTCACCCGCGTCGCGAGCGAGATTCGGCGGCGCCTCGACGAGGTGTACCAGAATCCGCGCGAAGGAG
>PMNO01000302.1 GCA_003161835.1 Myxococcales bacterium
AGCCGCCGCCTGGTTCGCCTGATCTCTCAACGCCGCGTCGTCGATCCGGGCCAGAGGCTGACCACGTCGCACGTGATCCCCTTCGCGCACCAGGACCCGCAGGATGCGTCCCGCGACCTGCGCGGCGATCTGCGCGTCGCGGTCGGGCAACGGCGCGATGGTGCCCTGGATCTCCACCGCGTCTCGCAGCTCACGGGCCCGGGCGGGAGCACAGCGCACGCGCTTGGCGATGTTCCCACCCGAGGCCGGGCTGCCGGCCGCGGGCGTCTCGCCGTCGTCGCCGGGCGCGCGCCGACACCCCAGGCCCGGCGCCACCGACGCCAGCAGCGCCGACACCAGCGCCGGCGCCAGCGCCGCGAAACGCGGACCCAGGCTAGCGAGCCGCATCGGCTCCCGGAGCGCGGAGCGACGCGCCGACCGCCCGCTCCAAATCAGCGAACGAGCGCGACCACGCGGCGATCGCCTCGCGCTCGGCCAACCGCAGATCCAACACCGCGCGCTCGGCCTCGAGCACGCGGACCAGATCCGCCCGGCCCGCCCGATAGCTCTCCTCGGTCATCGCCCGGGCCTCCTCCATGGCCGGCAGGGCCGACCGCCCGATGGTGCGCGCCCGGCTGGCCCCGGCGCGGGTACGATGAAAGGCGTCGGCCAGCTCGGCCCGCAGGTGAGCCGCATCCAGCGACGACGTGGCCTCGGCCAAGCCGCGTTGCGCCTCGGCACGGGCGATCGCCCCCCCGCGCTGGCTGAGCACCGGCAGCTCGAACGCCGCGCCCGCGATCACGTCCGTTCCCGGTTGGGTCGAATCCCATTGGTTCACCACCAATTCCGCGCTCACGATCGGAAAGCGCAAGCGCCGTTCCAGCTCCAGACGCCGGCCCGCGGCCCCTTGTTGCGCCCGGTCGCGCTCGAGCGCGGGATGCTGACCCAAACCTTCCACCAACTGGTCGAGCGCCGGCAAGTCGGCCGGTACGCCGGGATCACCGCTGACCGCCGGCGGCGCCATCGGATCCGCTCCGATCCAGACCGCCAGCCTCCCTGCCGCCGCTGCGACCAGCGGCACCGCGGCATCGGCTTCGGCGCGGGCCCGCGCGCGGTCGGCAGTAAGCCGTACGACGTCCAAACGTGGCGCGCTGCCGGCCTGAAATCTCTCCTCGGTAATTTTCAGAAGCCGGTCGGCTTCAGCCGCGGCCAAGGCGATCAAGCGGGCGCGCTCGGCGGCCTCCCACGCATCGATCCACGCCACGGTTGCATTCCAGCGTAGATCGTTCAGCGTGAGGCGCGCCTCACCCGCCACCACTCCGGCTTCCGCTTCGGCGAAGCGCACCGCCGTGCCGCGCTGGCCGAACAGAGGCAGCGGCACGCTGACCCCCGTCGACAGCCGTGCGCTCTGGCGCGCCGTGGTCAGCGTGAACGTTGGATTCGCCAGCATCCCCGCGGCGCGCACATCCGCCCGCGCGACGTCAGCGCGACGCCCGACAACTTGCAACTCGGTGGCCCGACTCTCCGCCGCCGTGCGCGCCTCGGCCCAGGTCAACGCCCGGGACGGCGCCGCCCAGGAGAGCGACACGCCCACGACCAAGATCCCTGCCCACCGCCTGGGCACCCGAATCACAAACCTCTTTGCCAGGACCTTGAACCAGCGCATCCCGCCACTGTACCGCGCCCTCGCCCGGAGGGTTGTCTCGGCCAGATCAGCTCCGCTAGCTCCGCAGCTTGTATCCGGTGACCAGCATCCAGATCGTCAAGGCCAGCGACGCCGCGAAGATTCCGCCGGTGACACTCAGGCCGAGCCACGGCGAGGCGGACGCCGTGCCGAGCACGCCGTAGCGCAGCCCCTCGACCATGTACAGAACCGGATTGGCCCGGGTGATGGTGCTCCAGGGGGGGCTCAACATGTGGGGACTGAAGAAGACCCCGCCCAGAAACGTCATCGGGGTGATCACGAAGGTGGGCACCAGATTCAGCTGCTCGAACTTGTCGCTCCAGATCGATACCGCCAGACCCACGAGGGCGAAGGTGGCCGCCACCAGGACCGCGAACGACAGCGCCCAGAGCGGGTGGGCTACCGCGAATCCGGTGAACAGCGCGGCGATCAGCCACACGATAGTACCGATCATCAGCCCGCGCACCACGGCCGCCAGCACGAATGCCGCCAGCAGATCCGCGACACCGAGCGGCGCCACCAGCAAATCGACGATGGTTCCCTGCATCTTGGCGATGAACAGCGAAGACGACGTGTTCAAGAACGCGTTCTGAATCAGCGACAGCAGGATCAAACCCGGGACGATGAAGCGCACGTACGGCACGCCGTCGATCTCCCGCACCCGGGTGCCGACCGCGAAGCCAAACACCAGAAAATACAGGGCGGTGGTGACGACCGGCTGCGCCAGGGTCTGGCCCGGCACCTTCATGAAGCGGCGAATCTCCTTCACGAGCAAGGTGCGAAAACCGATCGCGTTCATGACAGCTTCTTTCCGGTCAGCTCCAGGAACACTTGCTCCAGGGAGGGTTGTTCGGTTTCGATCTCGACCACCGCCACGGGCACGGCGGCCAGGGCGGCCAGCACGGGTGACAGGTCGCGCGCGTCGATCGGGCAGGTGACCACGCACCCGGTCGGATCGAGCTCGGCCCCCGCCGCGCGGAGGCCGTCGGAGAGCAGCCCGGGCGCGGCGTGCAGCGAGCTCGCGAAGGTGACACGCAGGCGGCGGCGCCCGTGCCCGGCCAGCAAGCGCCGGGGGGTGTCCAGGCGAATCAGGCGGCCGTTGTCGATCACGGCCACCCGGTCGGCCAGCGCCTCCACCTCCTCGAGATAGTGGGTCGTCAGAACGATGGTGGTGCCCTGCGCGCGCAGAGCCCGCACGTATTCCCACAGATCGCGGCGCAAGGCGACGTCCACGCCCGCGGTGGGCTCGTCCAGAAACAACACCCGCGGGAAGTGCACCAGCGCCTTGGCGATGAGAAGCCGGCGCTTCATCCCGCCCGACAGGGCCCGGGTGTTGGTGTCCGCCTTGGCCGACAAGCCCATGGCGCCCAGAACCTCGTCCACGCGCCGATCGTCAGGCCGAAGACCGAAGTAGCCCATTTGAAACCGCAGCGCCTCGCGCGGCGTGAAGAACGGATCGAACCCCACCTCCTGGGGAACGAGGCCCACCAGCTTGCGCGCGGCCACCGCGTCCCGGACCACGTCGTGACCGAACACGGTCGCGTGGCCCGAGGTGGCGCGCACCAGCCCGCACACGAGCGAAATCCACGTGGTCTTGCCCGCGCCGTT
>PMNO01000158.1 GCA_003161835.1 Myxococcales bacterium
GACGAGGTGCAATCGGCGTGTGGAATGAACAGCGCCGCGGTGGGACCGTTCTACTGCCCGGCGGACCGCCGTGTGTATCTGGATCTCGGTTTCTTCGCTGAGCTCGCGCGGCGATTCGGCGCTCCGGGCGATTTCGCACAGGCCTACGTGGTGGCCCACGAGGTCGGCCACCACGTGCAAAACCTGTTGGGCATCTCCGATCGGGTTCAGGCCGCGCGCTCCCGGATGTCTGAGGCCGCCGCGAATCACATCTCCGTCGAGACGGAGCTGCAAGCGGACTGCCTGGCCGGGGTGTGGGCCTTTCACGCGAATCAGACCCGCCACCTGCTGGAGGCCGGAGACGTGGAGGAAGGATTGCGGGCGGCCAGCGCGATCGGGGACGATCGCCTGCAGAAGGAGGCCCGGGGGCGCGTGGTCCCCGAGTCATTCACCCACGGCAGCTCCGCTCAGCGCGTGCACTGGTTCGAGCGCGGCCTGTCCACCGGTCTCGTCAAGGAGTGCGACACGTTCGCGACGCGGAACCTGTGATCCCGGGGCGGCGTCTGCCCCGCAAGGACTGAGAACGGAGGACCGAGGACGCCGTGCGCCGCGACGGAAGCTCAGGCCGCGCCGGCTACTTCCAGGGAAACCAGCCGTTGGGGTGATCGACGTCGGTGGTGCTGGTCATAATTCCGATGGCCTGGGTCGCCCAGATCTCGTGGCCGGTCATGTTGAAGTGATGGTCGTCCTCGTAGTCCGCCCGCGGGATCATGTCCGTGGGGACCAGCTTCAGATACTTGATCAGTCCGGGGAGTGTGCGGGTCATTGGCATGATCACGAGCCCCACCGAACCGTTCGGAGCCAGAGGACCAAGGGCATTTTGCTCATAGTCGCAATACAGGATGGGCAAGTTCGGCTCGCCGAGATCCGCCCGGATGTCCGAGACAATCTGCTGAACCCGCATGGGATAGCCGGACTGTTGCGCCGTGGGCAGGTGCCGCTCGGTGATGCCCAGCATGATGAAGACCGCGCCGAAGGTCACCTTGCCCTTCAGCATCATGGCCTTCTTCGTGATGAACGAGTCGTAGTTGGCCCCGGGGGCGCCCCCGATCGTCTTTTGATAGTCCGCGGTGGTATCCGAGCTGACGCCCTTGCCGATCGAAATGAACTGGTACCCACCTGAGCTGGATGCAGCGGCGGCGGCGGTTTTCAAGAGCGCGGTTCCAGGCCCCGCCGCCATGATGTTGCCCTCGGGCGCCGTTGGCTCCTTCGCCAGGACGAAGGTCGTGCCGCCCTGATAGCTCCAGAGCCCCGGCTGGGTGTCGTAGAAGTAGGAATGCTCCGAGGCGGGATTCATCGCCAGGCCGCGCATGTTCGAATGGCCGAAATGAATGAAGACGATGGCCTTCTCCTTGGGCACGAAGGTCCCGTTGATCATGATGCCCGCCCCGCTCACCACGGTGTTGCCGCCGCTTCCACTGCTCGACCCACCGGAGCCAGCAGGCTGACCACCGGTTCCCGCGGACCGCCCACCGGTTCCACCGAGCGTCACCCCGCCGGAACCGGCCTGGGTCTGTCCCCCGGTGCCGCTCGACTGCCCTCCGGTCCCCGCGGATTGGCCACCGCTCCCGGTGATCACCTGGGACTGCCCGCCTGAACCAAACGCGACCGCCCCTCCGGAACCCGGAACAAATGGCAACGGCTGGGGATGGCCCTGCACGCCGCACCCGGCCCCGAGGAAGGTCCCTATCGCGGCACTCCACAACGCAAAGATTCCCCCGAGGCGTTGTGCTGATGTCAAACGGTCAACCATGGCTGTCTCCTTGTTGGCAGACCAACACTGACGGTGAGTGCCTACTACGCTGCGGCTGTCATCAAAATGGTGAGACCGCCATGCCCAACGCGACCAGCCAAGGCCCCCAACCCCATGGCGAACGCGGCGCTCCTTGCGAATCTGTCCTGATGCCGTCGTACTGATAGGGAAATTGGACCCCCGCCAGGAGCGCCATCCAGTCGGTGGACCACTCGAGTGAAAAGTTCGCCGCCGCGACGAACAACCCGCTGTTTTCGTCCTGGGCCTTGTCGCGATCGTGCTTCTGGAATCCCGTGAGCGACAGACCGGCTGCCGGGACGAAGGGACCCCAAAAATAGCCGGCGTAGCCGTAACCCGTGGCGCTCGGCGATCGATAGTTTTCGAGCGGCGAATTCTGGCCGCCGCGATAGGCAGCCGCTCCTCCCAGGACGATCACGCCCCAAATTCGATCGATCGTGTGGTCGAGGACCGCCGCTCCGGTGATCTTCCCGAACCCGAGCTGGCGCTGCTGCCCGAGCGCGGTGCGCCCGGGATACGCCGCCGTGTACGTTCCCGTCGGAAAACCCACGACCAACGTCAGCGAGGTGTCGTTGATGCTGCCGAGCCTGCGCGTTCCTTGCACGCTGATATCGCCAAGCCCGCTGTTCGAGATGTCGAGCGCGGGTGTCGGGGGGATCTCNNAGCCGGCTGTAGTTCGCCTGGACCTGCACGTTGAACAGACCGCCTGTCGCGCCGCGTCCGATCCACTTGATGCCGGCCGAGCCCGTCGCCCCACTCGAGCCACAGCCCCCGATGGTCTGCCAGCCGGCAAGGAGGGGACCGATCTCTGCGACGCGCACGAACAAGGCTGGGTCGGGATTGAATGACGCGGACGGCTCGTGGTCCTGGATCGGCCCGATCGGCTCGCGCGGCAAGACCTTCCCCACCGCGTCAAGACGATGCATCAGGTCGAGCGCATCCCGTC
>PMNO01000230.1 GCA_003161835.1 Myxococcales bacterium
TGGCGCGCCTCATCGACCTGGACGGCGTAGCGTCGCTGGAGCTCCTCGCGCCAGTCATCCCAGAGCTGGTCGTAGCGCTCGCCGTACACCTCGCGGGCGACGCGATTCAGGCCGAAGGGAAGCAGCCGACTGCCGTAGCGATGCGAAAGCTCGGCCAGCTTTTCGGGCCCGAAACGATCTTCGAGGTATTTGAGAAAGTGGCCGCCGTAGAGATACGCGGCCTCCCCTTGGGGAAAAGCGAGCGGGCCGTTCGACACCGCCGCGAGGTCGTGAAAGCGGTCCTCGAGCACCGCCGCGCGCAGGTACATGTCGTACAACGAGCTCCGGATACGCCCCCCGGTCGTCACCCGCGACTCGTTCAGTACGGCCAGACCCTCGATGAACCAGTTGGGTTGAACCAGGTTCGGCGCGGATATCTTTCCGAAGATCGTGTCGACCAGGCGTGGCAGCCCTCTGATGATGTCGAGGTGCACCACGTGGGTCAGCTCGTGCGAAATCAGGACGTTCAACCAGTCGTCGAAGTCGTTGAGACTGGACAGGGGTTCGGGAGGCACCCCATACCCGTAGATGTAGTTGCTGGGCAGCGAGCTGGCGAATCCGTTCGCGCTGTCGGTGGCATCCACCAGAGTGATGTCGATCAGCCCCCGCGGCAGCCAGTCCAGGTACCGCGTCAGGCTTTCGTGCGCGCGCTCCGCGATGCCGGCCGCCCGTTCGGCGACATAGCGCTCACCTTCGTAGAAGTGGATGCGGAAATGCGGGGTCTTGAGGGTGCGCCAGTGAACCACGGGGGCGCGGGCCGCGAACGGGTCGTCATCCTCGTCTTGTTGCGCCCGCGCGACAGGGCTCACGGCGGTCAAGCACGCGATGACGGCTGTGGCCGTCATCAGCGTGCGTGTCCCTCGGACCATTTTTGAGATTGTAACCGGCGCGCCCTCGACGGTCGCGACCGTCAGGTGGATTCGGCTAGATTGCGGTACGCGCGCAGGTGGCGGAGGGCGGCCTCGTAGCGACCGGCCAGATCGTGCAGGCGCGCGGCGTTGAAATGGGCGTCGGCATGCTTGGGGTCGGCTTGCAGGGCGGCTTCGTAGGTCGCCAAGGCGGCGTCGGGTTGATGGCGGTCCTCCAGCACCACGCCCAGATTGAACGACGCGGTCGCATCGTCCGGTCGCAGCGCCAGCGCCGCGCGGTAGTGCTCCTCGGCGAATTCCAGATCGCCCGATTCGTGCATCAGGCGGCCCAGGTTCAGGTGGGCGTCGGCGTGGCGCGGATCGAGGCGCAGGGCGTTCAGGTACGCGACCCGCGCCGCTTCGGGCGCCTCGTCCTCCAGGCCGCACCCGAGGTTGTAAAATTCCTCGGCGGATGCTGGCTCCGGCAACGCCTCGCCCGCCACACCGCCCGCGTGGGAGCGCACGGGATCGGTGGGCGCCACCAGGGGAGGAACCGGCGGACGCGGTCGCATGGGGGCTATGGGAGTGGGGCGATGCGCGGCCTCGTTCGTCGGAACTCCCGCGGCGGATCCAAAGGACAGCAGCCCTTGTCCCGAGTCCGCGCGCCACGTCGTCGCACCGTCGCGGATGACGATGTGTCCGCCCTCGGCCTCCAGGTTCACCCCGGTCAGCGAATGTGCGGTTGGCAATCGCCGACGCAGCCGAAGCAGCGTGTCCCGGACGCGTCGGGGCGGCAGCCGGTCCGTCACCAATCCCTCCGCGGTTCGCAGCAACAGCAAGTCTTGAAAGGAGAACCGCAATTCGCCGCCGTGGCCCCGCTGCGGACAGAGCAGGCCAGCCCTCACGTACGCGCGCAGTCGTGCTGGCGAAAGGCCCAGCATGCGCGTGATCTGTTGCGTACTAAAACCAGTGGTCACGGCGGCGCGGCGATGATAGCTCGAACGCCGCCTGGAGGGGCGCTCATGCGCCGCTCTTCGAAACAGGCGAGGGTCGACGTGATGCTATTTCGAAACCGGCTCACGAGCGTCGGGCGGAACGCTTGCGCGCGTCTGGCTTCGCGCTGGCCACGGCGCTGTCGCCCGCGGAGGTCGCACGGGCCGCTGGCTTGCGGGCCACGATGCCCCCGGAGGCTGGCGTTCCATCGCGCGATCGCTTGTCCCGCGAGCCGCCCAGGCTGGCTTTCAGTGCCTCCATCAGGTCGATGACGCGCGCGGGTTCTTGGACGGGATCCGCGGTGGCGATTTCTTGTCCCTCCACCTTGCGCTGGATGTCCGCCTGGATACGTGCCCGGACCTCGTCCTTGTAGTCACCGGGGTTGAACGTCTCGGCGGTGATCTGCTCGACCAGCTGCTTGGCGAGGGCCAGCTCGCTGTCCTTGACTTCGGCGTCCGCGATGGGGACCTCCGAGAACGGTCGCACCTCGTCCGCGTACAACAGCGTCTGCATCACGATCCCGAGGCCCCCTTGTGCCCCGTCGGCGGCACGCAACATCACGATGTACTGCTTGCCCCGGGCCGCGTAACGGGCGATCGCCGCGCGGTCGGTTTCCCGCATTGCTTGCGCGAGCAGCCGATACGCCTTCTCTCCGCCTTTTTCCGGGCCCAGATAGTACGGTTTGTCGAAGTACACGGGATCGACGCGGTCGAGGGGCACGAATTCGGCGATCTCGATGGCCTGGGAGGCCTTTTCTTCCATCGCCTTGAGTTCGTCGGGTGTGAAGGTGACGTACTGTTCCTTCGCGAATTCGTAACCCTTGACCATCTGGTCGCGGGACACGATTTCGCCGTCACGCTGGCAGACGTACTGTTGCTT
>PMNO01000300.1 GCA_003161835.1 Myxococcales bacterium
GCGGCGGCGATCTGCGTGGCGGCGTGCCGGCGCGGGAGGCCGAAGAGGGCCGCGCCCAGCGCCAGATTCTCACGGCCCGTCAGCTTCAGGTCCAAGCTCGGATCTTGGAAGACCACGCCCAACCGCCGCCGGTGCGTGGCGGTGGTCGGGTCGGCGGGGGCTCCGTCGAACAAGAACGTGCCCGCGTCCGCCGGCAGGAGGCCGGACAGCAGCCGGAATGCCGTGGTTTTTCCGGCGCCGTTGGNNTTGCCGGCGCCGTTGGGTCCGAGGAGGCCGAAGATCGCCCCGGGGGCGACGCTGAACGACACGTCATCGAGGGCCACCCGATCGCCAAACGCCTTGCGCAGCCCGCGCGCCTCCAGACGGGGCGGCGGGCCGATCGTCGCGCGGGCGGCCGTCATACCACCTTGTGGTCGACGATCAGCGCCACGAACAGCAGCGTCAGATACACGAGCGACGCGAAGAACAACGATCGTGCCCACAGGCGCGTGGCGGCTTGCCGCAACCCGAGCAGCCCCCAGGCGATGAAGCCGACCCCGAGCAGAGCCGCGATCGCCGAGTAGGCCGTGCCCGCCACATGTAGAGGCCCCAAGACCAGCGAGGTGGCCACCAGAGCCGCGGAGGACAACACGATCACGACCCGGGTCGGGCGATCCCCGATCGACAGCGGAAGGATCTCGAAGCCGGCGCGGCCGTAGTCATCCGAGCGGTAGATGGCGATCGCCAGGAAATGCGGGATCTGCCACAGGAACAGGATCCCGAATAGCGCGAGGGCGCCAGCATCGATATGTCCGGTCACCGCGGTCCAACCCATGAGGGGGGGCAGGGCTCCTGGTACGGCGCCCACGAACAGCGCCGCCGCCGACGTGCGTTTCATCGGCGTGTAGATCGCGACGTACGATACGAACGCGAGACCGCCCAGAACGCCGGTGAGGGCGTTGCCGGCCAGCAGCAAGAGCGGCAGCGCGATGGCCGCCAGGGCGGTTCCGAAAACCAGCGCCGCCGACGCGGGCAAGCGGCCCTGAGGCAGCGGCCGCCGACGGGTTCTGTCCATCAGCTTGTCCACGTCCCGTTCGATGAACATGTTCCAGGCGTTGGCGGCGCCCACGATGAGCGCGGTCCCGAGCAGCGTCATGATCCCGCGCCAGCGGGTCAGGTGGCCGGGCGCCAGCCACATGCCTCCACCGAACGTGGCCATGACCAGGCCGGTGATACGCGGCTTGGCCAACTGGACGAGATCGGCGATCGCTCCCGACCAGGATCCGGTCATCGGTTGAGCATTCTGGTCCGTGCGCGCGACGCCCAGGGCCAGGCCGATCTGTGTCGCGAGCAACGCGGTCGCCACCGCCAGGTGGGCCTCGACCGTCGCCAGATCCAAGAATGACGTGACGGCGTGCAGCCCCAGCCAGATCTGAAGGCCGACCAGGAGAGGGCCCGAGATCGCGATAGTGCGCAAGAACGGCCTTCCCGAGGTCGCCCGGAAGTTGACCACCGACGAGGCCAGCACGAAAAGAGCCACTGTCGCCCCGCCCAGGCGATGTAACGCCTGCACCAGCACCGTGGGATGAGCATCTGGCCAGAGCGAGCCGCGACAGAGCGGAACGTCGAGGCAGGCCAAGGCCGCCCCGGAATGTCGCACCAAACCACCGAGGACCATTTGAAAGTAGACGGCCACGGCGGCCACCAGCGCGAAGTGGACGGCCTTCGAAGTGCCTGGGGGCACAACTGGCGCGGGCGCGCTCGGGGCGGCCATCGGTCGACTGCGCACCGCGAGGTACAGGACCGTGCAGAAGAACAGCAACGACGTGGCGGTGTGGAGGGTCGAAATCGGGGTGGGGAGCCGCAAGAGCACCGTGATTCCACCCAGCAGGGCCTGCGCGAACACGAGCCCGACGGCCAGCCAGGCGATCCGCCGCAGCGGCCGGTGCGCGGGCACCCGGCTGCGCGCAATCAAGGTCGCCAGGATCAACGTCAGGATCAATACGGTTCCCGCGGCCAACCGGTGACTGTGCTCGACCGCGACTCCGCCCTGCATCTTGGGCAGCATTGTGCCGTAACACGTGGGCCAATCCGGACACGCCAAGGACGAACCGGTCCCGTGGACCAATCCGCCAATCAAAATCAACAAATACGTCGCGATCGCGGTGGCGATCGCGAAACCGTGGACCAACATCGGGCCGCTTTATAGCGCGGAATCGGCAACGTGGGGCGCCGATGGCAAAGACAATGCCGTGCGGGCGTCCCGGCGCGTGCTTCGAGGGTCCCGCCGCTCCGCCTCGCCTGCCGTGTCACCCGGGCCGGAGCGGCCCCGTCGCGGTCGTGGGATCCCCCGCGTGGGCCGCCGGAGCGCCCACGATTTCCCGGGCGCGTGCGATCGCCGCCGGTAGGTCAGGCCGAACCGATACCTTGCCGGATGCCTCGCTTATCTTGGCGCGCGCCAGGAGCCCCGCGGGCTGACGCTGCAGACCGCATAAAATGACCTGGCAGCCGGTCTTGCGCAGCTGAGCCAGCGAGCTCTCCAGCGCCACCAGCCCCGTGGCATCCATGGCCGGCACATGGTCCAGGCGGATGATGAGCGCCTTGGTGCGGCTGCCGGTTTCAGTGAGCTGACTGGTTGCCTTTTGCGCCGCCCCGAAAAACAACGGACCGGCGATCTCGTAGATCACGACACCCTTCGGCAGGTCCGTCGCCAGCGCCGTCGCGCCGACTTCGTCCTTGGCGGCATCGTCGTTGTCGGAATCACGGCTACCCCCGACCAAGCTGACCTTGGTCAGTTCGGCCATCCGGCGCATGAACAGCAACGCCGCCAGCACGATCCCGGCCGAAACCGCGACCACCATGTCGAAGATGACGGTCAGCCCGAAGCAAGTCAGCAGGACCAGCGTGTCACTCCGGGGGGCGACGCGCGCGATGTGCAGGAAGTGCCCCACCTCCGAAAGATTCCAGGCGATCAACAGCAGCAGGGCCGCCATCGCCGCCATGGGCAGATATCCGATGAGGGGAGCCAGCGCGACGACCGCCGTCAGGATTGTCAGCGAATGTACGATCGCCGCGATCGGGGATCGCCCGCCCGAGCGAATGTTGGTCGCGGTTCGCGCGATGGCCCCGGTGGCCGGGATCCCACCGAAGAAAGGCGCGACCACATTGCCGATCCCCTGGGCCAACAGTTCGGCATCGGGATCGTGCCGGGTGCCCGCCATGCCGTCGGCGACCACAGCCGACAGCAAGGATTCGATCCCGCCCAACATGGCCACGGCGAACGCGCCGGGCAACAGATCGCGAATCATCCCGAATGACAGAACCAGGGGCTTGCCGTCGGGCCCGGGTGCGTGCCACGGCAACATGGGCATGGGCGGCAAGGGCGGCACACCCTGAAAAATGCGGTCGCCCACGACGACGTGGAATCGACGAGCCACGGTGGCGACCGTCAGACCGGGAAAAATATGTTCCACGGCCAGCGCCAGGAGCGCGGCGGCCGGCAGCGCCACCAGCGGCGCCGGTATCCTTTGGGTCAGGCGTCGCACCCCGATCAGCAGCGCCAAAGTCACGGCACCGATGGCCAGGTCCGCCGGCGCCGCGGTCCCGCGCGCGTGCCACAGGGCCACCACGCGCTCCAGGTAGTGCTCGGGAGCTTTCGCCAGCGTTATCCCAAAGAGGTCCTTGAGCTGCAGGGTCGCGATGACCACCCCGATTCCCGCCGTGAAGCCGGTCGTCACGGGATGCGGAATGAACTCGATGAACTGCCCGAGACGCCCGAGGCCCATACCAATCAACAACAGCCCACCCAACATCCCCGATAGCAGAAGCCCCGCCAGACCAAAGCGGGCGTAGATGGGCGCGAGAATGACGATGAACGCCGCGGTAGGACCCGTCACCTGGGTGCGCGATCCGCCCAGGGCAGCGACCAGCGCGCCGGCGACGATGGCCGTGTACAGGCCGTGCTGGGGCGGAACCCCGACGCCGATCGCCAGCGCCATGGCCAGCGGCAACGCCACCATTCCGACGACGAGGCCCGCCAGCGCGTCGCGCTTGAAGTCTTCGCGGGTGTAGCCCTCGCGCAGCACGGCGCGCAGTGCCCCGGCTGGAAGGCGGGACAGGCGCTTGCCCTGGAGCGGTGATTGGTAGCGCGTCAGGGCCATGAAATCTCCCGGACGGTCTTGGACGCGCTTGCGCCGCTAGGGCGCCGCGAAATCGAAGGTGGCCTTGGCGGGCTCGGTTTCTCCGACGGTGATTTCGATGGCGTGCGTCCCGAGCCGTTCGTGCCACGCCTCGAGGGTATAGGTCCCGGGCGGCAGTTTCTGGATGGCGAAGCTGCCGTCGGCCTCGGTGACCGCGAAAAATGGATTGGTCGCCACGCCCACGTATCCGGTCATCCAGGGGTGAACGTCGCACTTGAACTTGATGATTTGACCACCATCGCTGAACGTTTTGGACATCGGCCCCATGCCCGGTATTTGGGCCTGGTTGAAGATCGTCGACGCGCCCTTGTACGTGTGCACATTGTGCAGAGTCTGATCGCTGTTCTTGATCTGAACCGTCTGTCCCGCCATGACCACCTGGACGCGGGGACGATACATGCAGCCGTTCTGATCGACGACGGCTGCCGCCGCGGGGGTGTCGTAGCTGCCGCCGGCGCCTTTCGTCACGCGCACCAGAACGTTCTTCAGCCCGCCACCCGGGCCGACCATGATCTCTTCTTCCTTGATCCCCTGGCGCGCGCAAAAAGGATCCGGTGTCGTGATCGGCTTCGCCTCGGGGGCTTTGCCCATGAAGTGAGCGGTGCCCCGAACGATTCCCTTGCCGAGCGATCCGGGACCGCCGGGCATCGGTGCGCTCGGCGGGGGCGCCGTGGCCCCGGGCGCGGCTGAGGGCGCGGGCGGGGCGGCGGGCGGCTCGTTCTTCTTGCAAGCCACGCCTGTAGCCAAGGCCGCGATCCCGGCCCCGACCAGGACGAGGAAGCCAATGGACGACACGCGCGGCAATGGGATCGGCATGGGGTGGCAATTAGCAAGCGCCCCCGTTGGGGTCAAGGAAGCGCCGCCCGCCGAGGCCACCGCGCGGTGAGGTTCACGGTTCGTTGGCCACCCGCCCCAGCGCCTCGAGCAGGCGATTCATGCCGTCAGTCGAGGCGTCGAAGTAGCCACGAATCTGAAGGTGGCGGTCTACCACCACCAGATGTTCGCCATGGACGATGTCCCAGAAACCGTCGGTGGCGGCGGCGGTGGGCTTGCCGGTGGGCTCGCCCGGCGGGGGGGCCTGGTGCCTATCGACGCCAATCTTGAAACCGTCGACCACGGCGCGCTGAACCGCGTCGAGCGAGCCCGTGAGAAACGTCCACTTGTGCGCGTCGGCGCCGTGGGCGGTGGCGTAAGCGGCCAGACGCTGTGGGGTGTCGCGCTCGGGATCGACGGAAAACGACACCAGGTGGAAATCGGGGCCGAGGTGCCGCCCGCGGTGCGCGATTTCACCCATCTTCTGGGTCAGCACCGGGCACATGGTCTGGCAACTGGTGAAGATGAAATCGGCGACCCACACCTTGCCCGACAGATCGGTCGTACCAAACGCATGTCCCAGCTGGTCGGTCATCGTGAACGCCGGGACGGTGGCGAGGATCGGGGGCGGCGGGGGCAGGCGTCGCAAGAACGATCGGGACAACGGCACCAGGAACAATACCGTCAGGGTCACCACCCAGAACAACGGTCGCGCTATCACCCGACCGACGGGGCCTCCCCCGGTGGCCGCGGCCCGGGCCGGGGCCGATTCAGTTTCAGCGGGCTGCATCGCCGTCAGTGATTGACCCACGGTCGCGCCCTGTCAAGTCGTGATACCGTTCCGGCATCGTGAAGCGTCCCCCGCGCTCGTCGCCGCCCAAACAGACCGAGGCCGGAGTCGCGCCCGGGGCGGCCGTTGCATCGGGTCCGCCGTCGCGGTCATCCACGGGGGGCGCGGCGCGCGGATTCGCCGGTGCCAGCGTGGGCAAGGTGGGAATGTGGGTGTTCCTGGCCACCGACACGATGGGATTCGGCGGGTTGCTGCTGGCGTACGGGCTCTTGCGCGTCCGGGCCGCGGCCTGGCCCGATCCGGCGATGCGCTTCGATCGGCCCCTGGCGGCGGCTTTGACTTTCATCCTGCTGGGCTCCGGGGCGACGATTTCAGCCGCGGTGGCAGCCGCGCGGCGGGGGCAACTGCGCGCCGCGCGCGTGCTGCTGATCGTGACCGTGCTGGCCGGTCTGGCGTTCGTCGCCGGCCAGGCCCTCGAGTTTCAGGCCCTGGCCGGGGGGCGGCACGTCGGCCTCACGGGGGATCACGCCGCTGCGCTTTTCTATGTGATCGCCGGCTACCATGGATTGCATGTTCTGGTGGGGATCGCGGTGCTGGTGGGCGTCGCGCTCAAGATCGAACCCGCCGCGCGTGACGCCGCGGCATCGCGGATGCCCCCGGCCAGTCCTGCGGACGACGCTGCCGACGATCGGAGCGGCGCGGTCGGGATGCTGGAGGTTGCGTCGCTGTACTGGCAGTTCGTCGATTTGGTGTGGATCGTGATCTTCACCGCGCTCTATCTGTTGCCGCCGGTGACGCGTGGGTAACCGCGGCGGGTGGCTGCCCTCGGTTTTGGGGATGGCGTTCGTCGCCCTCCAGTTGGCGTTGTCGGCGTGGGGCGGCATCGCGCGGCCATCGCTGATCACGGCGCTGGTCGGGTTGGCGATGGCCGCCGCTGGCGTGACGTTGTTCTGGTCCATGGGATTGCGTCGCGAATCGGTGGCCGCGCGCCTGGTG
Organism: Myxococcales bacterium; assembly: GCA_003161835.1. Lineage (GTDB taxonomy): Bacteria > Myxococcota_A > Polyangia > Fen-1088 > Fen-1088 > FEN-1088. Next base: position 6,778 of record PMNO01000300.1, read on the forward strand.
ATCCTCGTGCCGATCGTGTTGTCGGTGGTCTTGGCGGTGGCGCTCATGCTGGACGGCGACTTTCGTCGGGCCGGGATTCGNNCGCGCCGGTGCCCGCCTGGGCGCTGTGCCCCAATTGCCTCGGTCAGACCCGGAGCCTGACACCGACCCTGGAATTGCTGGGGCTCTTCCTCTTGGTCCCGTTCGTGGTCGCTTACATGGTCTTGCGCCGGATTCGGCGCGTCTGCCGGGAGTCGCGTTAGAGTTTGTGCGCATGAGCAATACCTGTTCCGCGCGAAAAGACGGTCCTTGGGACATGCAGTCCGAGGTTCGCCATGGGTCGAGGATGACCGCGGCGTTGGGCCGCGCTCTTCTCGCTCTTCTATTGGGCGGCGCTCTTCTACTGCTGGGATGCTTCAACCCACACGTCAACGAAGGCGGCTTCGCTTGCGGGCCCGGGGGCGCTTGCCCCTCGGGGCAGCAATGCTATTCGGGGAGTTGTTGGAGCGCTCCGCCGCCGGCCGGGCGCGATTCCGGCCTGGATTCATTGACGACGGACCTGTCATCGCTTGGGGATCCCGCGGACGGACATCCGGAGGCCGAGGATCCCGCGCCGCCGACACCCCGCGTGCGTGCGCTGGGCGAAACCTGCGGTCCCATGAACGTGGGCTTTGCCAACCGGTCGGACGACTGCGCCTCCGGGCTGGTGTGCGTTCAGGGGACCTTCGGAGCAACCTGCTTCGCGCTTTGCGCGCCCGGGGAGACGCGATTCATCGACCCGGGGGGGCCGACCGCCGCCGTGTGTGCTCTCGCGGAATCACCGTGCGATCCGATCGCGAAGACAGGGTGCCCGGTGGAAAGAACCTGCTACGTCTCCGGTGGTTCCACCATCTGCGAAACGCAATCCGGAGACGGTGCGCGCCAGACCGCCTGCACCTACCCTCGGGATTGCCTTCCTGGCCTGACGTGCGCCACGGGCCCCGGGGCCGGATATTGCCAGACCGTGTGTAGCGCCGCCGCTGGTTGCGCGCGCGGCACGTGTCAGATCACCGCGGGCGCCACGTTTGGGTATTGTATCTGACGCAAGCCTGCGAAGGCTGGGGTCAGAATGCCGGACAGGCCGCCGCCGGCAGGCAAACGTCGGGGACGCAGAGGGATGCCAGGCCCATGTAGCTGCAACAGGTGGCGCCCGTGCCACAGTACCCGGCGGGTAGCTGCGGGCAGTCCATCAGCGACGGGATAGTGCAGAAGCAGGGTGTATCAGGTGGCCCCTTGATACCGAGCACGTTGTCACAGGTGCAGGCGAGCCCGGAGCCGCATTCCCCACCTTTGACCGAACAAGCCTTCCCCACGCCCCGGTTGTTCGGCACGCTGGGGGGACAACCGGCGGGCAGGTCGCCGAACGCGAAATCGAGAACGAGCGTGTCCTGGACCGAGGCATCTCCGAGCCGACCTCCGCCCCCCGAGGAACAGGCCGAACCTGCCGCCCACGCACAAAGAGGGAGGAACAATGACGCCACCCGCGTCAACCAGCGCCAATGAATCACGACTTCCAGACTACACCAGATTCAATCGAATACCCGGCTGACACGCAGGATAAGCGACCGGGTCCCGGCGTAAACCACGACGCCCAGCAGTTCGGCCCCGCGGGTCAGCCCGAGCCGCGCCGCGGCGTCGATCCGATAGCGGCCCAGGTGCACTTGCAGCCCCGGAATGACCGAAACCGCCCGCACGTCGTTCAACTTGCGGAAGTCGATTCCGTCGACGTGGTTGAGCTGGATGGTCGTGTTCACCTCGCACGAGGCCGAGATGAGATCAATGATCCGCCAGGCCACGGCGTAGTGCGCATCCCAAAAGTAAATATTGGGGACGACGACCGGAAGGCCCTCGACGGTGCCATTGGGCCCCATCAAAATCAACGCACCCTGATTGGTCACGAAGGAGACGGGCCCGAGTGACCCGCCCAGCAGCGCCGTTGGCTCGATATGGAAGTAGTAGGGCAGGGCGTAGGTGCCGAGCGCGCCAGCGATGTCGTGAAACTGAAATCGCGTCGTATGGGTGGGGAGGCGCACGCGCAGCCCCAATCCGCCCACCAGGTTGAGCGCGTCGATCGGCAGGGCATCGGTCCACTGCGCGCCGGTGCGCAGATCGCCGATTGATAGCGCAGTCTGGTGCTGGTCCTCCATGTAGATCAGGATGTTCGGGTTGGGCGCGACCAGATCGAGGGTGGTCGCCTGCGAAGCGGGCAACTCGAGATCGAACTGGAACCGGCGCCACCGGAGACTGCCTCCCAAAGCCAACCTCAGGTTGCGTCCGGAACCCGCGATGTCGGGCAACGCGGACAGGTCTCCGGTTTGGGCGAAGGCACCATCGACGTAAACGCGGGTGCGCGGCTCGACGTTGCGCAGTTGCGGCGCATCGACGGGCGCGGGGGCCGAGGCGCGCAGCTCGGCGCGACGTGCGGATGGGGTGGAATCGGCGTCGGTTTCGGTCTCGGAATCGGGGTCTCGCTCGATTGCCTGGGCGTCCCGGAGGCCGAGGGCCAGCGCCACGAGGGCGACAGGCGCGACCATCAAGATCGTGCGGGAAAAAGCATTCATTGGGCGGAACGCAACCGCAGCTACCGGTCAGTGTCAATGCCGGTCGAACGAATCATCGCGCGGGGCGCGCGCCAAAAATCGCGGTTCCAACCCTCACCATCGTCGCGCCTTCGGCGATCGCGTCGACGAAATCGCCGCTCATCCCCATGGACAGCTCGGTGAGCGAGACGTTGGGCCGCGGCGTCGCCTGCTCGCGCTCCGCGAGCGCGCGGAGGGCGGCGAAATGGCCTCGGGTCGCGACCGCATCGCCGGTCATCGGCGGAATCAGCATGAGTCCGGTGCAGGCCGCATGGGTGGTGGTCGCGAAACGATCGAGCAGGGTAGACAGCTTGTTAGGGGGGACGCCGCCCTTGCGCGCCTCCCCGGCGATGTTGACCTGGACCAAGCAGGCCTGTCTGCCGCCCGCGCCCGCCTGCACGGCAGCGGCGCGACGATCGATTTCACCGAGAATGGCCGCGTCGTCGAGCGAGTGAATCAGGGCGACCTGGCCGGCCAGATATTTCACCTTGTTGTTCTGAATCGGCCCCAGGTAGTGCCAGCGGGGTTCAATATGCCGGCTCGCATCGCCTTCGGCCTCGTCCGTGGAGGCAGCGGTCGTACCTTCGCGGGCCGTGAGGTTCGCCGCGGTGGTGACCGGCAGCTCGTGCAACGCCGCCCGCTTGTCCCGGAGCTCCTGCGCGTAGTTCTCGCCAAAATCCCGCTGTCCGGCCGCCAGCGCCGCGCGCACGTCGTCGGCCGGCATCTTCTTGCTCACGGCGATCAGACGAACGCTGTTCGCGGGTCGTCCGGCGCGCGCCGTGGCCTCGGCGATGCGGGCCAACACGTCTTTCAAGGCCTCCGCGATCTGTTCGGCGCGCGTCATGCGTCCGGCGTGAACCGCTCGGGGGGATAGTTCGGCACGGCGTCGAGCGCGCGCAGGTCGGCCAGCACCTCCGCCAGGGGCAGTCCGACCACATTGGTCCAGGAACCGCGCAGCTCGGTCACGAACGCGGCGGCGATCCCCTGCACCGCATAGCCCCCGGCCTTGCCGCGCCATTCNNGCCAGGCGACCCAACATCTGGCGGGCGTCGGCTTCGTCAATAGGCTTGCCCAGGATGCTTCCGTCCACGATGACTGTCGTGTCGGCCGCGAGCAAGGGAATCGCGGGCCGCCCCCGAGCCGCGGCGGTGGCGTCGGCGGCCACCGGGGACGCCGGGGACGCAGCCCTTTCCAGCAAACGCACGGCTGCCGCCGCCTTTTCGATCGCCATGCGGCGGACGTAATCCCCGGCGCGTTCGGCGGCATGGGGGGATTCGTCGATCTCGGCCGGAAGCACCGACAGCCTCAAGCCCACACGCTCCAACAGCTCACGCCGCCGCGGTGATGCCGACGCCAGGATCAGATCGAGCTCCGGTTGCAACCGTTCATTCATCAGGCGGGCTTCTACCCGAATCTCGTCGATGCGCCCAACCGGGTGATCGATTGCGACGGCAACGATAGTCCGCGCTAGGGTTTGGCGCCCGCGTTGATCCAGGCGGCGATGGTGGCGATGTCCGCTGGGGGCAGGGGAGGTCCGCTTGCCAACATTCCGGGATGAGGCATGCGCTTTCCATCGCAAGGAGTGGCGTCGGTGACCTTGTGATAAAGGTAGCTGTTCGCGGCGTCGCCGGGCGAGACCCGCAGACCACCGCAGGTCTCGGACGCTGGCTTGCTGACCAGGGCGGCGTACGCGACGGCCGGCACCAGAGGCATCTCGACGAAGGTGGGAGTTTCGAAAACCAGGGGATGCGCGGGATCGTGGCACCTCACGCAGCTCTTGGCGAAGATGGCTTGCACCGCCGCGAATGAGGCGCCGGCGGTGGAGCCGTCCGCACCGGGCGCATCACTCTTGCCGCCGTCCGTCGCGTCGCGACCCGCGTCGCTGTTGCCGGGCATCCCCGCGTCGCTGACTCCGCCTCCGCCGCCCCCCGATCCGGTGACGTGACCGCCAGTCCCCATCGGCGCGTTGTCCCCACCGGTCGCTCCTGCTCCGCCGATCGCGTGCCCGCCAGTCCCCGCCGGCGCATTGTCGCCGCCGGTCGCCGCCACCCCGCCGGTCCCGCGCCCGCCGCTGCCCATCGGCCCACCATTGCCTCCCGGAGAGCCACCACTAGCGGTATGTCCCCCGCTGCCCGTCGGTCCGCCCGAGCCTCCGGAGCCTTGAACTCCACCGGTCGCAGTTCCTGGACCCCCGCCGGGAGACGGACTACCTGAGCAACCCGTAGCCGCGCCCGCGGCCACGAAAAGGCAAATGCAGATGAATCGAGATGAGCGTGTTCGGAGCATGGCAGGCGCCTCTGCAACTGGAACGCCAACCGTGTTCGTCCGAGCGGGGGTGCCGTTCTTGCCGGTCCAGGCGGTCCCAATGCGTGGCCTGTGGGTCCCTGGCGTCAGATTTCTGAAAGAAATTCTGTGTTCTCTTTGGATTTCCAAGGCGCATCGGTGCGCGCATCGGACCGGCCTTCAACCTGACCAAGCTCCATCGACAGGCGGAGCCGCTGCCACTTTCGCCGTGGCAGACTGTTTCTTGGCAACCGCGGGTTTCGTTCGGCGCCTGGTTCGAACTGCTTTTTGCGCCGAATCCGAGCGTTCAGCGGCGGTTCGTTTCCTTGCGCTGGCTCGCGCGTGCCTCGAGAGCGCCGCCGACGACACGATAAGGTGGCCCTCGCCCTGTAGTTTCTTTTTCATTCCACGCGAGCGCGCTGGATTCGGGGCCTGCGCGGGGTGCTTTCCCCGCTCGATGTCGCGCGCGGCCTGGTGTCGAGTTTGCGCGGAGGTTGTACCCTTCCGGGGCGGCGGCAGCTTCACACCCGCGCGTCTGGCCTTGGAGAGCCCAATGGCGATGGCCTGCTCCGTGGAGCGCGCACCGTGCTTTCCCTCCCGGATGTGCTCTATCTCCTCGCGGACGAACTCACCCGCCTGTGTCGACACGGATTTACCCTGACGTTTGTCTGTTCGAGCTCGCGCAAGTGTTTCTCTATCCGGCATGATGGCCCCGAACACCCTGGGGCGCGTATTTGGTGCGGCCTCCGGCTCGAGCGGAACTTGCACACGAGAACCGTCGCGCGGTTGGATTCATTTATTGGGCGCTCTTGTGCATCAATTTCGCATGGCCGGCGGTGAATTCGGCCTTGGTCAAGAAGCCGTCGCTGTCTGAGTCCATCTTT
>PMNO01000116.1:0-2127 GCA_003161835.1 Myxococcales bacterium
GGCCATCGAGAAGTCCGAAATGGCTGGCGGCGGCCGCGACAAGGAACGCGACGAGCCGAAGCGCCGCAACCGCCGCAAGCGGGCGCTGGGCTCGCCCGCCGACGTCGAGGCGTTGCTGGCGGAGGAAGAATCATCGGCGGTGAATGCCGAGTCCATGGCGCCCGATCCCGTCAAGGAACCGGTACCGGTTGCCGTCCCGGCGATCCCGTTCACCGCGGAAGCCAAGCAAGAAAACCACGACGAAGCAGCGGGTGCAGGGGGTGAACGCCCGGCGAGCCCAAATGGCGGTGGCCGGCGGGCCGATCCCGCGACCCCGGCCTTGTTCGCCGCGGTCGAAGTTCCATCCGAAGGCCTCGCGCCGGGCCCATCGGCCGACACCGTGGACTCGGACAAGAACTGACGGGCGCTCACTTCGCGTTCTGAGCGTAGAGGAGTCGACGCGTGGTTCGCATCAGTTTCGTCTGCCTCGGGAACATCTGTCGGTCGCCCACCGCCGAGGCTGTCATGCGACATCTCGTGGGGCAGGCGGGCCTGCAGGAGCGGATCTCGATCGACAGCGCCGGTACAGGACGAGGGCATGTCGGCCAGACCCGGGATCGGCGAAGCAGCCTGGTCGGAGAGCGACGGGGCATTCCCCTCAGCGGTCGTGCGCGACAGTTCGTCGCCGAGGACTTCGATCGTTTCGACTACATCCTGGCGATGGACCGCCAGAACGAGGAGACCTTGAGCGAGCTGGCGCCCGACGAGCGCGCGCGGAACAAGGTGCGGTTGCTGCGCTCGTTCGATCCGGAAAGCCCCGCAGGTGCGGAGGTTCCGGATCCCTATTACGGAGGCCCGCGCGGATTCGACGAGGTGTTCGATATCTGTGAAGCCGCATGCCGTGGGTTGTTGGCGGAGGTTCGGCGGCGCGAGGGTTTTTGACATGGACGCCGACGCGCGTGAGCAAGTAGGCGCGCTCCTGGGTGTCCCGGTCGCGCACGCGCGCCCTCTTTCAGGGGGCGACATCAACCAGGCCCACGCCGTGACGCTATCGGACGGTCGGGTGTTGTTCGTCAAGTCGCATCGCCATCCACCGCCGGGTATGTTCCCGGCGGAGGCGCGGGGGCTCAGCTGGCTCGCCGACGCGAGCGCGCTTCGGGTCCCAACCGTGATCGCCGTGGATGAGCGCTTCCTGGTGTTGGAACTNNGCTGCACGCGACGTCCGCGCCAGGGTTTGGCCTCGACCACGACAACTTCATCGGCCCGCTGCCCCAGTCGAACCGCTTCGCGGCGTCCTGGAGTGACTTCTATGCACGCGAGCGGCTCGAGCCCCAGCTGCGGCGGGCGACCGATGTTGGACGGGTATCGCCGGGCTTGGCGCGGGATCTGCGCCGCCTGCTGGGGAATCTGAAGGCTCTGGTGGGGCCGGCGGAACCCCCGGCGCGCTTGCACGGCGATCTGTGGGCGGGAAACCTGGTGTGCGACGAGCACGGTGCGCCCTGCCTCATCGATCCCGCCATCTACTGCGGGCATCGCGAGATGGACCTGGCGATGATGCGCCTNNGTGGGCCTGTACCAGCTTTATCCGTTGCTCGTTCACCTGAATCTGTTCGGCGGGTCCTACCTGGCGGGCGTGCAATCGGTCCTGGCCGCTCTGATCTGACGCCGGCGCCGACCGGACCGGGCGTCGGCGACATCCGCCTCAATTTCTGCCGCTAGCTGACGATGGTCCTTCCGCACCTTCGCACCCTTCGCTCNNCCCGTCCCCGAACACGGCTCCCCGCTGGGGCCGCTGGACATGGCGCTCGATACCCTTGCGGCGATGTTGCGCATCCTGGGCGAGTACGCGCTGGACCAGGAGGATGTCGAGGCGGCCGCGTTCACGCAGCTGAGCGAGCAATGGGCCCAACACGTCCTCATGGCCACCCCCTCCCCGGGCTCCGACGCGGCGTCAACCGATGCCCGGCGGGATTGGGCAGGCGTGCGGGACTTCATGCGCGACTNNGTGCTCGCGACGGTTGTGACGGTGGCGCAGGTGATCGAGGAACGGAAAAGAAACGATCACGCGCGGGTCGAGGATCTGGGCGCGCGGGTACGGCTCCTCGGCGAGGAGCTGGAGTCCGCGCGCAAGGAGAGCGAGGTCGACCC
>PMNO01000116.1:2140-15875 GCA_003161835.1 Myxococcales bacterium
CGCTACGGCGGCGACGAGCTGGCGGTGGTCCTGCGCGAGACATCGGTTCGCGACGGGCAGATGTTGGCGGAGCGGCTGCTGCGCGCCGTGCGTGCCATTCGTTTGGAATGTGAAGGCACGTCTTTCGGCTTGACGGTGTCGATCGGCATCGCCGCCCTCGCGCCGGTGGATACTGGCGTGACCTGGTTGGCCCGCTCCGATCGCGCCTTGTACCAGGCCAAGAACGCCGGCCGCGATCGAGTCGTGACAGCCGACACGTAAGCGCCGTCCGGGCGGGCGGGTAGCCCGGCCGACGGTTCAGACCTTGGCCGCGCGAGCGGCCGTCAACAAGGGCCCAAGCGGCGGCGACTCGCCGAGCGCAATCTCCACGGCGCGCACCGCCTGGTGAACGAGCATGCCCAGGCCGTCCGCGTAACGAACCACACGCCCCCGCACAGCCTGGGCGAGCGGACTTCCGCCGCCGATGCCATAGGCCATCTCGAGCACCACGGTCTCGCGTTCGATCCCCGCCAGATCGGCGGATGCCGCGGGGTCGGCCCAGGCCGCCGCCGGCACCGACGACACCAGCATGCGGGCTCCATCCAGGGCACGGCCCATTCCTCCGCCACCCCAGGCAAACGCCCGCGCCAGTGAACGGCGCTGTGGGGGGAGCTGGTCGATGAGCGCCTGCGCGGCGGCAAGGCGACGCGCGACAATCCGGACGCGGCCACCCACCGCCGTGAGGGCCTCGATGGCACCCGCGGCGGCCCCACCGGCCCCGATCAAGGCCGCGTCCTGGCCGCCCGCGCGCGCTCCCAGATCCTCGAGAGCTGCGAGCAATCCGTACCCGTCGGTATTCTCGGCGTGAATCGCGTCCGTCGGGCCCGGCTCGAAAATCAACGTGTTCGCCGCCCCGCAATTCCTGACCATCGCCGATCGCGTGGTCGCCAGCGCCGCCGCCGCCGACTTGTGGGGAATGGTGACGTTCACGTACCGACAACCGCGCCGTCCCAAATCCGCCACCAGCGACGCGAAGTGTTCTCCATCGACGCTGATCGCCTCGTACTTGCCTTCCACGCCCAGCGCCTTGTATGCGGCCTTGTGAATCGCGGGCGACCGACTCTTCGAAACGTCCCCGCCCAGAACGGCACCGAGAATCACGCGTCCTCCCCGATGNNGCCACGCGAATTCGATCGCCGGCCTTGGTCGCCGTGGCGTCGGTCAACAATCGTCCGTCCGCTGTGAACGCCAGGCTATACCCGCGCTCGATCACCCGCCGCGGCGACAAGGCACCGAGCTTGTGGCCCAAGGAATCGACATGCCCGCGGCGGCGCCGCAGCGCCTGGCGAACGGCCTGGCTCACCCTCTGATCGAGCTCCGCCAACAGCGCGCGCTGACGGGCGATCCTGCGGTGCGGATGGGCACGACTCAACGCCAATTCAACCGCCGCCAGATCGGCGCGGTGGCGCGCTGACCGCCTTCCCCAGAGCCGCTGCGCGCGCGCAACGAGATCGTCGATGATCTGTCTGCGCTCGTCGCAGAGCCGACGCGGATCGCCGATCCGGCTGCGGGCGCGCTCCAGAAAGAGGCGAGCCTGGCGCAACTGCGCGCCTGTTCCCCGGGCGGCGCGCTGGCCGAGGAGCACGATCTCGGCGCGCAGATCCGCCAGGACCGGGACCGCCAGCTCGGCCGCCGCCGACGGTGTGGGCGCCCTCAGATCCGCGACGAAGTCGGCGATGGTGAAGTCGGTTTCGTGACCGACCGCGGAGATCACCGGAACCCGCGATGCCGCGATGGCGCGCGCGACCACCTCTTCGTTGAACGACCAGAGATCCTCCTGGGACCCCCCGCCGCGGGCCAGGATGATCACGTCGACGTCGGGCACCCGCCCCAGGCGTTCCAAGGCAGTCACGATTCCGGCGGCCGCGCCCGGCCCCTGAACCGGGGTGGGCGCGAGGAGGATCGGGATCGGGAATCGACGGTGCGCGATGCGAATGATGTCCTGCAGGACCGCCCCTTGAGGCGAAGTCACTATNNACCCGCGGCCAGGAGCTTCTGCTTCAGTTGCTCGAACGCGACCGCCAGCGCCCCCGCTCCCTGGGGCTCGAGGTCGAGCACCGACATCTGGAAGCGGCCCCGGCCCTCGTAGATCGTCAGCCGACCGCGAACTCTGACCGCCATTCCGTCCTGGAGCTGGAACCGCACGCGGGCCGCTTCGCGCGCGTACATGACACAGTCGAGGGCCGCTTGGTTGTCCTTGAGGCAGAAATAGAGATGGCCCGGTCCCGAGCGCTTGAATCCCGACACCTCGCCCTCCACGCGAACCTCCCCGAAACGACCCTCCAGGGTCAACCGGGCCGCGCGCACCAATTCGTTGACCGCGAAAATGCGTGGGGCCTTCGGCGCTTCCTCCACGAGCGGCGGAGCGGCGGGTGGCGGAGCGGTAGCGACAGCGACAGCGAGCGGGGGGGGCGCGCCGGCCGGGTCGGACTTCGCCGCCGGCGCGGCTGCAGGCGGCAACGCAAAGGTAAGACCAAAACCAAGCTGACGATCGGATGCGTCTTCCCCGTCACCGGACTTCTTCGGTTTTGGCGACATCGTGACCAATCGTCTACCAGTCTATAGCCAGTCCATCGCGCGCGTGCCGCATCTAGCGCGAATTCCGGGCCGCCACGCGCTCGTAGTCGGCGGCGCTGGCGCGCACCATTTCGACATCGCCAAGGGCCCGCTTCTGTCGCTCCTCGGACTCGGCGGCCAATCCCGCGTATCCCCACTTTCCGTCTGGGCTGCGCCGAAATGGCAAGGGTTGAGCCGCGGGCAATACGGCGCTCGCGCTGTCGCCATCCTGCGCCATCTCGAACCGGACCGCGCCGGGCATCGGATGCGGCAGCCGGGTCAACGCCGCTCGGCCCACCTCCTCGATGAACAGCTCGCGCGCGTTTCCAAGCGTGGCGGCCCGCTCGAAGCGCCGCAGATCGCGCTCACGTTCCGCGCCTTCGGGGTAGTTGGACAGGATCATGTCGTACGCCTCGCGGTGCGATTTTTGAACGGTCATCCAGGCCCACCGGCTGCGTTGGTCTAGGGAATCAAAAAAGGCGCCCGGGTCCCCGGCCGTCACCGCATCCCGAAGTCGGGCAAAGGCCTCCTCGGGGGTGCGCGCCCGCCGACAGCCGCCCCCGACCGCGATCCCGGCGCCGACCCAGACCCACAAAAACCCGAGCGCAAAAATCCTTCGCGTCACGCGGCGGTCATAGCGGAATCGGGTGGCGCGGGCAAACCGGCCCGGCGCCCGGTGTTCGACGCTGACGGTGGCGGGGTGACCGCCGCGAACGGCCGGGGGCCTCCGTCGCTTCTGTGCTAGTCTCCCGCCACTCCGACGTTCATGGACGACCCGGCGAAGAAAGCGACTGGCACCCCGCCCGCTGCCGCCGCGCAACCGGTGGTGGAAGCGGACGAATTCGCCGCCATTCCGCGTTCTCGCACGCGGCATCCCCTGCTGGCTCTGGGCGCCGGGCTGTTGGCGCTGTTCCTGGTTGTGAAGATGCGCGCGGATCTCACCTACTTTCTTTCCCCGCGGATTCCAGCCGACCTGGGCGATGCGCGCGCGCTGCTGGCGTCGGAGCGCGGCCGCGCGGTTCTGGCGGCGGGCACAAATCGCCTGGTCAGCATCCGCGGAACGCCGGATCGCGAAAGCGCCCTGCAAGTCGATACCAAAGGTTCCTGGACCTTCACCCAGTTCTTCAAGATCCTGGGCACCGATAGCCGCCTGTTCGTGCACCGCCGCGAGGATCCCCTCCCTGCCGCCCGCGCCACGCGCGACGTCTTCGAGGGACGCCTGGTTCGATTCTCCGACCTATCGTTCGAGGATGCCATCCGGGCGTATTTCGCGAGCCACGTCAGCGCGACGCATTTCTTCTCGGCCGCCGACCTGACGCGTGTCTTGGGCTCCGTGAAGGAGGCGGACACCGACAAGGCGGTGACCCTGCATGACCAGACGGGCGACACGGTCACTCTGGGCCTCAACGACATCCTGGCGCTGGTTCTGCGCCACCCGGGCGAGGTCGAGGTGTCCCTGCCGGTGGCCCGTTTTGCCACCGCCGCGTCGGCCCGGGCGGCGCTCGCGGAACGGGGCGCCCAGATCGTGAGGTCCGGTGCATCGACGACCGAGCGCCACGTGTTCGTGATTTCGGTCGCGCCGGCCGATCGCGATCGGGTGCTGAACGCGATCGGCGAGATCGACTGGCGGGCCAGTATTCAAGAGGTGCGTGAAACGATGAAGGCCCGGCTGGCCGACTTGACCGTCGCGGGTGGCCAGCTCGCGCTGCGGGGACCGATGGGGNNGCCCCGCGAGCATCTGCCGGACGTGGCCATCGCCTTGGTGTTGTTGGTATTCGCCGCTGTCAACTGGGCTGGTCTTGCGAAAGGTCTGCGCACGTGAATCTCCGCATCTTCGATACCCGCGAAAAGCGCAAGGTCGAGCTGGTCCCGCTCCGCCCTGGCAAGCTCGGAATCTATGCCTGTGGCATCACCGTCTACGACGTTTGCCATGTCGGCCACGCGCGCATGCTGGTGGCGTTCGACGTCATTGTTCGCCACCTGCGGACCTCCGGGTTGGAGGTTCGATTCGTCCGCAACGTGACCGACATAGACGACAAGATCATTCGGCGCGCGGCTGCCGAGGGGGTGTCGGCCGAGGCGGTGGCGCGCAAGTACGAGGACGCCATGGCCCGGGACATGGTGGCGCTGGGAATCGCGCCGCCCGACGAGGAGCCACGGGCAACCGCCAGCATCGACGAGATCGTGGCGCTGATTGCCCGGCTGTGCGATCAGAACCTGGCCTATCCGGCGGCGGGCGACGTCTATTTTTCGGTCGAGAGTTTTCCGTCGTATGGAGCCTTGTCGGGTCAAAGCACCAGCGACCTGCAATCCGGTGCGCGCATCGAAGTGGACGAGGACAAGCGCAACCCACTCGATTTCGCGTTGTGGAAAGGCGCCAAACCCGGCGAGCCCCAGTGGCCCAGCCCCTGGGGCCCCGGGCGTCCGGGGTGGCATATCGAATGTTCCGCGATGGCGTCCCGATATCTGGGAGAGACCTTCGATATTCACGGGGGCGGCGCGGATCTGATCTTTCCCCACCATGAAAACGAGCGCGCCCAGTCCGAAGGTGCCTTTGGGATTGGGACCTTTGCCCGCCACTGGTTGCACTCCGGCATGGTCAATTTCGGCGGCGAGAAGATGTCCAAGTCGCTCGGCAACGTGGTCAACATCGGGCGCGTCGCCGAGGCGCATGACTTGGAGGCATTGCGCCTGTTGTTCGTGAGCGCCCACTATCGCAGCCCGTTGTCGTTCGACGTTGCACGTCAACCGGACGGCAGCACGACTTTCCCCGACCTGGCGGCCGCCGAGGACCGCCTTGACTATTTTTATCGGACGCTCGAACGGATCGATGCGGCCGGTCTGCCGCCCGGGCCCCCGACGCCGGGTCCGGTGCTTGCCCCGGCAGACCGAACGGTCGCGGCCTTCACGGAAGCCATGAACGATGATTTCAACACCGCGGCGGCGGTTGGAGATCTCTACGAGTCGTTCGTCCTCGCGAACAAGCTCCTGGACGAGCCGAAATCGGCGCCAAAAGACGTCCGCTTGAGAACCTTGAGTGTCCTGCGCACGGACCTGCGCCGTTGCGGCGAAACGTTGGGGATCTTTCGCCGCGTGCCTTCGGCGTTTCTCCTGGCTCGACGCGAGCGACTTTGCCGCAGCCGCGGCATCGACGCGGGTGTCGTTGAAACGGAGATCGCGGCACGCGCCGCCGCCCGGGCCTCCAAGAACTTCACCCGTGCTGACGAAATACGAACCGACCTCAAAAATCGCGGCATCGAGCTGATGGATACCGCCGCGGGTACCAGCTGGCGCGTGGTCTAGCCGGTGCCGGAAACGGAGGTCGCTGCGGCAACGTCATCGCGGCCCTCGTTGACGCGCTCGCGCAACTCCTTGCCGACCTTGAAGAATGCCAGACGCTTGGGCCGCACATGGACCGCCTCGCCGGTGCGCGGATTGCGTCCTTCGTATTCCCTGTACTCGCGAATGGAAAAGCTGCCGAAGCCTCGAATCTCGATGCCCTCGCTGCGGCGCAGAGCATCCACCATGCTCTCGAAGACCTGACCCACGAGAAGCTCGGCGCGCCCCCGGGGAAGCTTCAGCTTCTCTGCGACCACATCGATCAGATCGGCCTTGGTCATCGCTTNNGGCTACGAAGGCGGGCGGGCGGGTAGAGGCGCCGCGGCATCGCGCCGGTATCGGTATCCGGGGAAAAATGCGTACTCGTCGCAGTTGTGGCGCGCATAAAAATCGATGATGTCTCGCCAGGCGATATCGCCGCGCGCTGCGCCGTCCCGTACGTCCCGCCACGAGAAAGTCTGCGGACAACCGGCCCCCCGGGGGATGGTGTGACCCGCGGCGGTCCTGCCGTCATAAAGGACCAAGCCAGGACTCAGGCGGGAGACATAGGCATAGGCAAGCGGCGGGATTTCCATGACCTCGACGCTGATGAGACTGACGGCACCCTGCCTTTGAAACAGACACTCCGTGCGGAAGATCGTTTCCCGCGGGAGCAACGCTATCGCGTTGTGGGCAACGACGCCTTTGGCCTCGCACCGGGCGGGGTCGGAAACCTCGGTCACCACGCGGTAGGCCAGGTGATGGCCGGTTCGGTTCTCGATCTTCAGGCCCAGATGGTCGGCACGAAACGACTGTCCTTCGACGGCTCCGGGAACGCGCCGGATAGTTAATGAAATCGATATGTTAGCGATATGAATGGTTTCGCCTACCCGCAATGTTCTGTGGGCGGTGCGGACATCGAAGTACGGAAAAGGCGCCGCCATCTCCGCCGGACTTGGAGCAACGACGCCAAACGTCCGCGCGTCCTGCTCGACGAGGCCGCGGTACCAGATTTCGGAGTATTTCATCTCAGCCGCGTTAGCGGCTGGTGCAGGCGGCCTCCGAGGGCGCGGCGGCGCTGGGGGCGGCCCGCCGCCAAACAGGAATGCCATTCCGAGTGCAAACCCTGCGGTCCCGCAGAGCACCACCGCGACCACCAACGTCCTGCGTTCCATGGGGTCGCCTACGCGTTCGCTATTCCGCCGCCTGCTTGCGCCGCGCTGGCCGCCGCTGCCGCCACATGCTCCCGGCTAGGTCGATCCCAAGATGGTGATGCCACCGAAGTAGGGCCGCAGCACCGCCGGCACATCCACCCGCCCATCCGCGCGTTGATAGGTCTCAAGCACGCCAATCAACGTGCGCGGTAGCGCCAACCCGGAGCCGTTCAAGGTGTGCACGAATCGATTCTTGCCCTTTTCGGCCCCGTCGCGAAAACGAATGCGCGTGCGCCGGGCCTGAAATTCGCCGAAGTTCGAGCACGAGCTGACCTCGAGCCATTCGTTCTGTCCCGGCGCCCAGAGCTCCAGATCGAACTTCGCCATGGCGGAAAACGACAGATCGCCGGTGCACATCTGAACGACGCGATAGGGCAATTCCAACCCTTTCAGCACGTCCTCGGCGTCGGACAGCAGGTTGGACAGCTCGTCCATCGAGTTGTCAGGATGGACGAACTTCACGAGCTCGACCTTGTCGAACTGGTGTCCACGCTTGATACCCCGGGTGTCGCGCCCCGCCGCCATCTGTTCCCGACGGAAACACGCCGTGAACGCGACGTGCCTGATGGGCAGCGCCGTATGCTCGAGTATCTCGTCCCGATAGAGGTTTGTCACCGGAACCTCCGCGGTCGGGATAAACCAAAAATCCTCCTCGGCGTCGCGATACAGGTTCTCCCCGAACTTGGGCAGGTTTCCCGTCCCGACCAGGCATTCCCGCTTCACCATGTACGGGGGATAGATCTCGGTGTACCCGTGTTTTTCGGTGTGCAGATCCAGCATGTAGGTGATCAACGCCCGTTGCAGCCTGGCGCCCCAGCTCTTGAGCACGTAGAAACGCGAGCCCGAGATCTTCACCCCGCGTTCGAAATCGATGATCCCGTGCTTGGTCCCCAGATCCCAGTGAGGCTGGGGGGCAAAATTGAACGAACGCTTTTGCCCCTCCTCCCGCAGCACCACGTTCTGGCTGTCGTCCTTTCCGGTTGGCACGGATGGGTGCGGCAGGTTCGGCAGCTCCAGAAGCTTTTCCTCCAACGCCGCCTCGGTGGCCGCGAGGGCGCCGGCCAGCGCTTCTATCTTGGCCTTGACCGCGGTCCCCGCGGCTTTGGCCTGTTCTCGTTCCTCCCCCGCTGCCTGACGCCCGATCTCCTTGGACAGACGATTTTGCTCGGCCTGCAGAGTTTGCGACTCGCTCTTGAGATCGCGCAGCCGCGCATCCAGGAGCAGCACGGCCTCCAGATCAACAGACGCGCCCAGTCGCTCGAACCCCGCCCGCACATCGTCGGGTTTTTCCCGCAACAACTTGATATCGATCACGGCCCGAGTGTACGGCAAACCAATCCGGCCCGTCGAGAGTGGCATCCCCACTCACTCCCCTCGCAGCGGGCAGTCGGACCAACCGACGTTGCGCAGTCCCGTCGGCTGATCCCCGGTAGGCCCGTCGAATGCCCGCGCGCTTTCAAGCGGCGGCGCCGGCCGTCGCAACCCCGTTGGATGTGACCGGAGCGCCCAGGCCGCGATTCTCCGCTTTGCGTGCCTCGACCATGTTGAGGCGAATTTCTTCGGCAATCTCGGGATGCTCGGCAACGTAGGCACAAGCCTTGTCTCGACCTTGCCCGATGCGCTCGCCCTTCCACGAATAGAACGCGCCGGACTTGTCGATGAGTCCCGCTTCCGATCCCAGATCGACGATCTCCCCCGGCCAGTTCACGCCCGCGCCATACATGATCTCGAACTCCGCCTCGCGAAAAGGCGGCGCCACCTTGTTCTTGACCACCTTCACCCGGGCCTTGCTTCCGATGACCACATCGCCGTTCTTGACGACGCCCGTCTTCCGGATATCGAGCCGCACCGACGCATAGAACTTCAACGCGTTGCCGCCGGTGGTGGTTTCCGGGTTGCCGTAGACCACACCAATTTTCTGGCGCAGCTGGTTGATGAACGCCACGCAGGTGTTGTTCCGCGCTGTGGCGGCCGTCAGCTTGCGCAGGGCCTGACTCATCAACCGCGCCTGCAAACCCATGTGAGCGTCGCCCATCTCGCCTTCGATCTCGGCGCGCGGAACCAGAGCCGCGACCGAATCGACGACNNATCCAGCGCGTGCTCCGCATCGATGAACGCGCACACGCCACCCGCTTTTTGGGCCTGGGCGATCGCCTGCAACGTCAGGGTCGTCTTACCCGAGGACTCTGGCCCATAGATTTCGACGACGCGGCCGCGTGGCAGACCTCCCACGCCCAGTGCGAGATCGAGGCCCACGGATCCGGTGGGGATCACGCCGATCTCGGCGATGTCGCCGCCTCCGAGCGGCATGATGGCGCCCTTGCCGAACTGCTTTTCGATGGCGGCGATCGCCGCGGACACGGCCTTCAATTTGTCTTTCAGGGTGGACATGGTTTCTCTCCTTGTTGAGTGGCATGAGGATCTCGGACCGTGACCGGCCGAGTTGCTTCGGCTGGGCGTCATTCCACGGGTCTATCGAGAACCCGGTACTGGAGCGCCTCGGCGATGTGCGGGGCGGCAATGCGATCGCAGCCGGCGAGATCAGCAATCGTGCGCGCCACGCGGCGCACGCGCATGATGGCGCGCGCGGACAACGCAAAACGGTCCACCGCGCGTTCGAGCAAGTCGTGTCCGTCGTCGTCCAAGGCCGTGTGCCGGTTCATGTCGCGGGTGCCGAGGCGCGCGTTCGTCGCGGTCGCGGACCCCGCGCGTGATGCTTGCCGATCGCGGGCTTCCATGACTCGCGCGCGTACGGTCGCGCTCGACTCGCCGGTGGCCTGGTCCGTGAGCTCGCGGTACGACAGGGCCGGCACGTCGACGTGCATGTCGATGCGATCCAGGAGCGGCCCCGACAGACGCGCGCGATAGGCCGCTATCCCGGCCAGCGAGCAGGTACACGTTCGCACCGGACTGCCGAGGTGTCCGCACGGGCACGGATTGAGCGCCGTGACCAACATGAAGTCGGCCGGGTACTCGACGTTGCGTCGCGCACGGACGATGTTCACCGTTCGTTCCTCGAGGGGTTGGCGCAAGGCCTCCAGCACCGGGCGTTGAAATTCGAGCAGCTCGTCCAAAAAAAGAACGCCGTTGTGGGCCAGGCTGATCTCCCCGGGGCGACAGGCCGGCCCACCGCCCACCAGCCCCGCAACGCTGACCGTGTGGTGAGGGGCGCGAAAGGGCCGATCGCGCACCAGAGCCCGCCCCCCCAGCAGCCCCGCCACCGAGTAGACCATGGTCGTCTCCAGGCCCTCCTCGAAAGCAAGCGGTGGCATGATTCCCGGCAGTCGGCGCGCCAACATCGTCTTTCCCGACCCGGGCGGTCCGACGAACAATAGATTGTGGCCACCCGCAGCTGCGATCTCGAGGGCGCGCCGGGCCACCGCCTGGCCGCGCACGTCGGCAAGATCGGCATTGCCCGCGGGCGAAAAGGTGGCCAACGGGGGAGCGGAGACCGCGGTGATGGCACCCGTGCCGTTCAAGGTCGACACCAGATCGGCGACGCGCGCCACCGGTATCACGGCGCAACCATCCGCCACCAGCGCCGCCTCGGCAGCATTTTCCGGAGGAATGAACAAGCGCCGCGCCTGGCCATTTCGGGCCCAGGCCGCGATGGGCAGCACCCCGCGAACGGGACGCAGGCTGCCGTCGAGCGCGAGCTCGCCGACGAAGACGGAGTCCGCCAGCCGGTCGGGGGCGATCAGGCCGGCGGCGCACAACATCCCGACCGCGATCGGCACGTCAAACGCCGCGCCGTCCTTGCGCAGGTCCGCGGGCGCCAGGTTCACCGTGATGCGCCGGGACGGTAGCTTGAAGCCGCTGTTTTCCAGGGCCCCGCGGATTCGGACGCGCCCTTCCTTGACCCCGGCATCAGGCAGTCCGACGATGTGACACCCGGGCAAACCAACGGCGAAATCAACCTCGACGTCGATGGGCGCCGCTTGAATTCCCACCACGGTCGCGGACAGTACGCGAGCAAGCATGGACCACGGGTCCAGCGAGCGGCGTGCCACGGTCAGTCCCGCGATTCTGGCACCCGCGGCTGGTCAGCGCGTCCATCCCCCGCCCGGCGTCCCGCGGTCGGACACCCGGACTCGATCAGGTCGCCTGTTCAGAACAGGAATCTCAACCCGATCCGACCGTGAAAGGGTTGCTGAAAGACCGTCCCCTTTCCGAAGTTTGTATTTTTGGCAATGGGCGTCCCCATGACGTTTTTCGCGTACTGCAGGTCCTTCACGGTTCCGTTCACGATGGGGGCTGCCATCTCGTAGGTGTAGTTGTCGTCCACCTGCAGTGCCGTCGTTTCGTCGAAGATGTTGAACAGATCCAGGAATCCCTCCACCGCCGTCGTCTTCGACAGCTCGCGGTGATAGGCGATCTTGATGTCGGTCTGGGTGACGGTGGGCGTTCGCCCGGCCGACCCTCGCGGCAGCAGAAAGTCCATCTGAAAACCCTGGACCCACTGCGCGACATAGTTGCGCGGCACCCCCGAATAGGCCGAGAAGCCAATTCCCGCGATGATCGAGGCCTTGCTGCCCACCGGCAGTTGATAGAAGCCATCCACGCGTCCCGAGTGCGGTCGATCGTTGGCCAGCGGTCCCTTCCGGTTGAGCACGAGCTCAGGCGTGTCGTAGGCGTTGCCGCCATTCGGAGCGAAGTACTGGTTGTCGGCGTCGTACAGGCCGTTGTAGTTACCGATGAGGCGCGAATACGTGTAGGACGCATTCAACATCCATCGTTGGGATAGCCGCTTGGTCGCGGTCAGCGTTATCGCGTCGTAGGTTCGTTCGGGCTTGGGTTCGCTTCCCAGCACCTTCAGATTAGCCAGCTTGACCTTGAGATCACTGATCTGCGCCTGGTAGATGGCCTGTTGCTTCGGATCCGTTGCGGTGGCGAGCGCCTTCTCCTTGGCGTCGATTTCCTGAGTCACCTGCGACAGGGCCTCCTTCGGGACGTCGCCGGGATTGGCCAGCGCAAACTGAAAGCTCTGGTCGCCCGTGCCATCCTCGATGATCGACCCCAGCCAGCGGTGCGTGTAGTCCACGCCCACCACCAGGTCCGGTGTCAGGGCGTGGCGAAATCCGGCCACGATCTCGTTGTGGTACTGGCCGCGAATATTTGCCTGGACTGGGTAGGGTGCGCCGGCATTCGCGAACCCGACCCCCCCCAATGGACAACTGGAGGCCTCGCCGCCGACGCCGGTCCACTGTGACACCGGAGTTGCGCAGCTCGGGCTGGTCGGGTCGTATTGCCGGATCAGGATCCCCTCTCCGCCAAAGTACCGGGCGGCCAGGTTCATTGGAATGGATTCATAGAACTGACCGTACTGGGCGAAGATCTTCGAGCGGCCCTCGTCGCTGGGATCGAAGATCACGCCCAGGCGCGGCCCCAGGTTGTACAGATTCAGAAACTCGTCGCCGCGGAAATCGTACATCCGCTGATTTTCGAGCCGCAGCCCCAGGTCCACGGTCAAGTTCCGAACCGGATGGACTGAATCCTGAATGAAGTAGGCAGTGCTCACGCTCTTCACGCTGGCCACGAGCTGATCCCGGTAGAAGGGCTTGTTGGGATCGGCCAGATCGGTCGGCCTGCCGTCCATGTTTGGATCGGTTTCAGGTAGCGGGCTGTTCGGCACTTGATCCGCGAACTGCGACGCGTAGGAGCCACGGGGCAACGTGAAGAAATTCCAAACCGTCACCGCGCCCGGATAGTGCTGGAGCAGTTGCCGGTTGCCGTCGGGTCCGGAGTAGGAACGCGTCTGGTCAAACGTGTTGTATTCGAGGTGTGCGCCCACCTTGATTTCGTTCCGGTTGAGGAGCACCGTCGATTTCACATCCGCCATCCAGCGATTGCCGGTGAAGCTCTTGAGCTGTCCGTAGCCGCCGTTGTGATAGTTGTCGACCGGGCAAGGATCATATGTCTGTGGAGCCCCGGTTGCGTCCGTGTAGGGCTGCGGCTTGCATCCTTCGATGTGCTCCAGGTCGTAGAGACTGGCGCCGTGCCATTCCATCTGGTTCAGGCTGTTCAAGTCCGAAAACGGACTCTTCTCGCTGTAGTCCTCGCGGTGCAATCCCAGCCCAGCGTCGATGCGCAAGCGCCGGTCCAGAAGCTGGGATACCCATTTCACNNGGAGTGCCGAACAGGCCCACGGTCAAGGTGTGGTCGGGCGCGACCAGATAGTCGATCTTGCCGCCGTATTGATAGCTTTGGCGCAGTTCGCGGGTCCGCGTGCGCAGCAGAAAATTCGGGGTGGTCACGGGCTCGCTGGTGATGGGATTGGTGTCCGGAATGCCGTCGTGGTTGGCGTCCACGGGCTCGAGCGCCTGAACGTCGCGGAAGAAATGGCTCTTCTCCAACCGCGGCGCGAAGCCAACCCAGAAGAACAGCTTGTTCTTGATGATCGGTCCCCCCAGCTCGAAGCCGAAATTGGTGTCGTAGTCGGGTTTATCCACCCCCACCAGGGCTGAATTCTTGATCGCGACACGCTGGGGGTCACCGGACAGCCAGTACGGCGACCAGTACAAGAACGCGGATCCGTGGATTTCATTGGAGCCGGATTTGGTCACGACATTCACGACGCCGCCCATGGCGCCGCCAAATTCAGCGGCGTA
>PMNO01000116.1:15938-16881 GCA_003161835.1 Myxococcales bacterium
AGGCGCGCGCTGCCGACGTCGACCGCGGCGGCCTTCTTCTTGATCACGTAGGTTTCCTCGACGGCACCCTGGCTGGGAATCGCCGCGTCCGCGCGCACGGTCGCTCCGGCAGATACCGCCACGTCGGGTCGCTCCACCTTGGTGGACGAGTTCGCATTGTAGAAGCGGACGACGTAGGTGCCGACCCCCAGGTTCACGAACGAATATGCGCCGCTGTCGTCCGTCAGCGCCGCATCCTCGCCCTGCTGTCCCTGCAAGATGACGGTGATACCCGACAGAGGTTGTCCCGTTCCCATGTCGGTCACCCGACCGATGATGCGGCCCGTGGTCTCCTGGGCCGCGGCGAACCGGGGCGCGCTGAGCATCGCGAGGGCGGCAACCACCGTCAGGGCCCCGATGCCCGAAAAGCGCCGGGAAAGCCGTCGGAAGAATCGTGGATAGGACATCGCGCTCATGGCTTCACCGTGAAATGTTCGGAAACAGGGGCGCCCAGAGTCTTGCCGAAGTTGTCCACCGCGGCGGCCCCGATGGTCACCGTGACCACCGCGCCCGGAGGCCAGCCGTCCATCGGTGGCGAGATGATCCAGCCCGCCGGGTCCGCGTCATCGCGGGCAATTTGGGGCGGGGACAGGGCAACCGGAGCGCCCGCGACCGTCGCGGAGACCTGCATGGCGCCCGATGTGACTTTGTTGGCGTCATCGGTGAGGTTGTTGAACAAGACCTTCACCGCAAAATCGGTGGCCACCGCGGGGGCGACCCAACCGGCCATCCCGCCGTCGTCGCCGCCGCTATTTCCGGCGCCGCCATCGGGGCCCGCGTCGTCATTGGTGCCACCGTCGGCCTCGGGCGGTGCGGGTTGGGGTACGGTCACCGAAACTGTCAGCGGCTCGGTGTCAAAGCTCAAGGTGCTCATGACACCGGCGTCCTCGGCGGCCACGAAGGG
>PMNO01000627.1 GCA_003161835.1 Myxococcales bacterium
ACGCTCTTGACCTTCAGGCAGCAGCCAATGGTCGTGGTGTTGTTGCACGAGTTCCCCACGTACATCGAAACCGTGGCGGACGGGGACACCGTTGCCGCACGCGGGGCGGAAGAAGCGAGGACAACGGCCTTCAGGTAAGCGGGGGTCTGGCACAGGCAATTGGCCTGGTTCAGGAAGCGCGCCCGCTCGCGGTCCGTCTGGTTCACGTTCTTTTGTTTTTGAACGCTGATGAACAGATCGGACCCGGCGAAGGTGCCAACCCCCGTGCTGCCCCCGGTTCCGACCTGCGCGCGCGCAACGGGGACCAGGACCAAACCCGAAAAGGCGGCGACCAGGAAAGCCATGCGTTGGGGGAAGCTCATCGAACCTGGCGCCGCCTTACTGCAAGCCCAGTGCCTCCGTGAAAGCGGCCCCGGAGTGGGGCACGGGGGGATACCAGTGTCCTGCTGGCGAGCGGCCGCACCCGCAAGCGCCAATTTGGCAGTACCGGCATATCGGTGGAAGCCGGAATCGCCGCCCAGCCGCTATCCACGTTTGCTCGGGGTAGCGCTCAGGCTCGTTTCAGGCGGCTCGCGGGAGGTCCGTGTCGGCGCCCGGGGGCGGCACCGGGCACGAAGCACCCAGCCGTGCGAGCGCCTTCGCCAGGTCGGCAACGATCGCGTCCGGAATCTCCTTTCGCCCGAACCGCGCCTGCAGATACAGGTCGGTCAATCCCGAGAATGTGTCGGCGGCTTCCAATCCGGCCGTCATGACCCGGGAGGCATACTCGCGCGGCGTCTCCGATGGGCGCCGGGGCACGCCGCCTTCGGACAGTCGTTCCAGACAGCGGCGATACAGACGCCCGACCGCCTGGTGGCCCATGCCCGCCGACACCGCGCCGGGCGTTGCCCTCCGGCGGCGGCGCGCCAGGCGGATCCAGACGCCAGCGCCGCTCGCGAGCAAGGCCGCGAGCAGTCCCATCCGTTTCCACGGCCACGGCGTGGAGCCACCCGATCCGGGCGGCGCGGACGAAACGCCCATTCCGCGGCCGAGATCGCGCGCGATGTCGATCTGGCGCCCCAGATCGTAGCCGACCACCCAACGGCTCCAGAAAAATTCCACCGAATCCAAGATCTGCCGCAACTTTCCCATGCGTCCGGGGGGCCGCAGGGGCGGGGTGGCATCGACGCGCATCCAGCCGAGTTGCCCCAGGTAAGCCTCCACCCAGGCGTGCGCCCGATTTTGTCGCACGGTCACGTACTGTCCAACCGCGTTCCATTCGCCGCCCAGAAATCCATTCACGTAGCGGGTGGGCACGCCCGCGCTGCGCAACAAGACCGCCGCCGCGGACGCGAAGTATTCGCAGTGCCCGACCTTCCGGTCGAACAGGAAGTATTCAATGGGATCGTCGCTCCCGGGCCGGCTGGCGAGGTTCAGGCTGTATTCATGCGTGCGTTCCAGCCACTGCATCACCGCCAACACCTTCCCCGAGGCGGTGGTCTTGCCGGCCGTGATCGCCAGGGCCAGCTGGAGCACGCGCGGTGATAGCGTGGGCGATAGCGCCAGGTAGGGGGCCATGATCGGCGGGGGGATCTCGTCGAGCGGGAGGCCACTGGCCGCCGTGGTCATGGTGAAAGGATCGCGCGAATAGGCCACGTAGCGGGCACCGCTGAACGACCGCAGCTCGCCGCCCGGAGCCTCGGGCGCCATCGATTCGCCTACGAGCCCATTTTGGAAGCCCACTTCGCCCGACCAGCGCGGCACCAGGCGCAGATCGGACAATACCCCGAACTTCGGGGGCGGGATCTCGAACGCCACCGGGCGGTCCAGGGCGAACGCCACGGGCGCCGAGATCCCCACGATATCGATCTCCTGTCTATCGGTCGCGGCCAGCGGCGCGAGGGGATCCGTCTTCGGTCGCGTGTGCGGCTCGCGCACCATCTGGGGGCCGCCGGTGTCCTCGATCTGCGTGCGGAGGGCCTCGTGGTGCGACCGCAACCAACGTCCCTTTTGGTAGGTGTCGTAGACCGTGCCGCGCCAGTAGAAATGATCCAGCTCGGCCTCCCGGTCCCGATCCGAACCCAGGCGGGTCAGCCGCGGTATCACGGCCCGCAGGGCGACGGTCTCATCCTCCGACGACAGAAAGCCGGCCGTCCCCAGCGTGACCTCGTCGGAAAAGCCAATCAGACTCTTGCGAGCGTGGGCGCCACCCAGCGCGAATCCGGAGCCGACCCGGGGCACCAGGGCAAATGTGATCACCGAACCGGCGCACACCGCCAGCGCCACCCCGGCGGTGGCGGCCAGGAACGGCACGCCGATCACGCGACGCGAATTCAGGATGCGCGCCACGCCCACCTTGTGGCTGGGGGCGTGCCCCGAATGCTTGACGAGGTAATTCTCCTCCATCTCGCGGCGCAGGTGCAGCAGGATCAGTGTCCAGGTGGTCAGGATGACGTAGCAACTGAAGGACACCGCGAACAGAAAGCTCTGCGCGAAGGCCGCGCCCGCCAGCACCAGGAGGAAGGCCAACACGTAGATCTGCAAGTAGTCGCGATTGGCCGATCGCCCGAACAATTTGTACGCGATCAGGAACAGCACCAGGTTCAAGATCGGGGTCAAATCGGGTTCCGGGAGGCGCAGCCACACCTGGTAGGCGCACAACGCGAAAAAAATCACACCGCCCACCCGCCCGAGCGTGGCGATCCGGTCGCGCGCGGCCGCCAGGCGCGTTCCTGGATCGACGAACCACGACCCGGCCGCGAGCACCACCATCAAAGCAACCGCGGGTGGCGACACCAAATTGGCCGAGAGCAGCGTGCCCAAGGCCGCCCCCACCAGCAGGTAGGTGGCCAGCTTGTGCGTGAATTGAAATCTCATCGTGGGCGCCGGCTCACGCGACTCTCCGGGGGGACGACGTGGATCCCCCGAACCCGATCTCGGGCGCGGCGCCGGGGCGCAGGCGAATCGTGGCGCCCGTGCGTCCCGAATCGCGCAACGGCACGTCGTGCGTGCTTGGTTCCACCAGGGCCAAGAAACGGAGCAGGCGCGTGGACTGCGCGGGCCCGCCCTCGGGCATGATCTCCTCGCCGCGCGCGGCCAGACCCACCCGGTACCCGCGATTCAGAAGCTCGCTCGCAAGCGACGCCGCCAGCGAGATCATCCGCTCGAAGTCCGCCTCTGACGCGGTCTGCGTGGACGTGGACGTGGGCACGCTCGCGTCGCCGGCGTGCGCGTCGGCCGGGGCGTTGTCCACCACCAGACACACTTCCTGTCCCTCATCGTCCTCGGTCTCGCGCACGAACGGTGCGCCCCGACGCGCGGAGGTGCGCCAGTGGATGTCGCGGGGATCGTCCCCCTGGCGAAACTCGCGCAGGCCGAAGAATTCCCCGCGCCGGCTGCGCCATTTGTGGTGACCGCGCCCGTGATGCGATGCAAACCCGCGCAGCAGCTCGCGCGGCACCGGGCTGAGGGCCGGATAGACGAGCAATTCGGCCGGCGCGACGACATCCTTGGACTTGTGAATCAGTCCGAAGGGGAAGCGCGTCGACAATCGAAAACCCGACAGGCGCAATGGCCCGCGCCGCGCGGCGACATGGCGATAGGCGGTCTCCTGGGTGCGCCCCGCGGGTAGCTTCAAGAAGTAGCAGCGCTTGTCTATCGGCTTGCCGTCGACCAGATCCTCGACCTCGACCGAAAACGATGGCAAGCGCTTCTTCTGGTTCGTGAGCGCGATGCCCATCAGATAGGTCGTGTCGGCGTGCACGGACATCGGCAGCGCGCGGCGCACGTCCAGCTTGCGCAGGCAGAGCTCCGATAGAACCCCGCTGGCCAGGATCAGGAACAGCATCATCCCCCAGACCAAAAAGAGCAGGTTCAACCCGGCGTTGATGGCGCCGAGGCCGATGAGCAGCGTGCCGACCAAGAAGTACCAGCCTTCGCGGGTGGGGGGAAAGCGCCGACGTGGGCGGACCCATTTCCAGGCCGCGTGAACCAACCGAGACCAGCGCGAACGCCGCGACGTGCGGGGTGCGGGGTGCGCCGCGGACGATGACGATGACGCCGACGCTGGCACACCGCCTCCGTCTACGCCGGGGCCGGAACCCGATCGAGAAGATCGAGCAAGATACGCTCGGCATCCTGGCGCGATCGGCCGAGCGAGTCGGCGTGCGCCGCCACCACCACCCGGTGGGCCAACACCGGCAACGCCAGCGCCTTCAGATCGTCGGGCAGCACATAGTCCCGCCCCTCGACCAACGCGGCTGCGCGGGCCGCGTTGCGCCACGCCAGGTGCCCACGCGGCGAGACGCCGAGTGACAGATGCGGCGACCGGCGGGTCTCGCGCGCCACGGCCACCATGTACTCCGCCAGGTCGGGTTCGAGGTGCACGCGCTCCGCTCCGTCCTGTAGCGCGCGCACGTCGGCCACGCGCAAGACTGGCTCCAATTCCGCCAGGGCGTCCCCCGACCGCCCCGGGGACTCGAGCAGGATCCGCACCTCGTCCTCCGCCGACGGGTAGTCGATGCGAATTCTCAAGAGGAACCGGTCCATCTGAGATTCCGGCAGCGGATAGGTACCGTAGTGCTCCTCGGGGTTCTGGGTGGCTATCACCATGAACGGTGAATCGAGTGGATACGTGTGTCCGTCCACCGACACCTGGCCGTCGCTCATCGCCTCCAGCAAGGCGCTCTGGGTGCGCGGGGTGGTTCTGTTGATCTCGTCCGCCAGCACCAGGTTGGC
>PMNO01000181.1 GCA_003161835.1 Myxococcales bacterium
TTCCGGAACCTTCGCCTCGCAGAACCGGCAGGACGTGGCTCGCGGCTTCGACGAGGTGGCAGCGCGCATCGAGGCCGCGTCCAAGCGTTTCTACCTGCTTTCCTACTGTTCGCCCTCTCGCGCCGGGGAGCACGACGTCGAGATCGAGGCCGTCGGGAAGGGCCGACGTGGCCGCCTGAAGCATCATTTCAGCGCGGCAGGTTTCGGCCCCCGTTGCGATCCCAATCAGAGGCCGGCGTTCGACGTGCGTCACCCCCACATCCCGATGGCCCAGGCGGAAGTCCGGCGACCCGCGCCCGAGCCCCTGGCCACGCCCGGACACGTCCACGCTTCGGGAACGAGCGGCACCACGGCCGGTTTTCACCCCATTCGCTGAAGCCGCGGCGGGCTTCCGTTTCCATTCCGGTCCCTTTTTCCGCNNGTGCCCTATCGGCTGTTTGTTCCGCCGGGCTACGACCCCGGCGGCAAGTTTCCTCTGGTGGTCTTTCTGCACGGAGCGGGCGGGAGCGGGACCGACAACCTGGCGCAGTTGACCGATCAGACGGCACCATTCGTGTTCGTGCAGCCCGAGAATCAGGCGCGTTGGCCGGTGTTCATGTTGGCCCCCCAGTGCCAGGACCAGTGGACCGACTTGTTCGCCAGCGATCCGTCGGGCAAGGGAACGCAGCCCGAGGCCGCCAGTTGGCCCATCGTCGCGACCATGGCGATAGTCGACCGCCTACTGGTCGAGTACCCGGGCATCGACCCCACCCGCCTCTACATCACTGGCCTGTCGTACGGCGGGTTTGGAGCGTGGGACGCCGGGGTGCGATACCCATCGCGCTGGCGGGCCGTGGTTCCTGTGTGCGGCGGCTACGACGAAACCAAGATCGCGCCGCTGGTCAATGTTGCGGTGTGGGCGTTCCATGCGGAGGACGACGACGCTGTCCCGGTGGCACGTAGCCGCGACGTCATCGCCGCCTTGCGCGCGTTGGGCGGGAAACCCCGGTACACCGAGTACCCGGCTTCGGCCCACTACGGCCACGCCTCGTGGAATCCCGCGTACAGTGATCCACAATTGCTCCCGTGGATGTTCGACCAGGTGCCAAGGGCGGGGGTCGGCGGCGGGCCGGGCGGATGTGGGTGCGCGACCGCGCCGCGTAGTGCTGCCGAGGCGCCGAACAGCGGCTGGGCGCTCTTCGTCGGTGCGGGCTTGGCTCTGATCATGCTACGGCGCCGACCACTCTCACTCCATCGAACGCCAAGGTGGTAAGGCCAGGCAGCGGTGGATTCGCCATACAGTGATGGTGGTGGCACGAAAAATGCCCAATCCCGGCGACTCCTGTAGATTTTGGCACTGCTTGGCTGTCCTCGGGCTCTCGGGTCTCATGGCGGGCAGTTCGGTTGCGTGCAAGTCCGCTGCAACCGGCCAGGGCGGACCGGGCACGGGAGGCGGAGCCGGGGCGACGCGCTCTGGGACCGGCGGCGGCGCGGGAACGACACTTGACGGCGGCCCAGGCAATCCTGCTACCGGCGGGCAGACCGCGCCGCCCGGAGGCGTCCTGGGCTCGGGAGGGGGGGCGGCGATGGGCAGCGGCGGGATGTCCGCCCCAAGCGGGGATTCAACCGGGGGTCGTGGCCCCGTGGACGCGGGCTCACCCGCCGATGTGTCATCGTCTTCCTCTTCAGGGGATGCGGGCGCCTGTCGGCCGGCACCCACCGGAGGCCTACCCGCGTTCCCTGGCGCCGAAGGGTTTGGCGCGTTCGCCAAGGGTGGCCGCGGCGGCGACGTGTATCACGTGATCAATCTGAGCGCGAGCGGACCCGGCTCCTTCGCCTACGGCGTCGAGAACATCCCCGCCGCCGGACGCACCATCGTGTTCGACGTCAGCGGCTACGCCGACATCAGCGGGACTTTGCGGGTGACCAANNAGCCACGATGAAAACATGTCCAGCTTCGGCACGCCGCCCGAGAGCATGACCTATCAGTACTCCATCAACGCGTGGGGCCTCGAGACGCATTCGTGCGGGGGCCTCTGGGATCAGGGGCACGCGACATCTCATCATTCGCTGTGGGCGCACAACCACACCCGCAACCCGAAGGCGCGCGCCACCCTGCTCGAATGGATCAACAACGTCACCTTCGACTGGGATATCGGGTTCATCATGGGCGACTCCAGCACGCCGATTCGCTGGCAGGCGAACGTGCGCGGCAACTATTTCGTCTCGGGCACNNGCGATAGCCTCGGGCGACTACGGCAAGTTGGCGGCGGCGGTCCCCTTGACGTCGGACTTCAAACCCGTGAGCGCCTCCAACCCCGTGGTGGGCACTCCCGTCACCCTCGACGATCATCTGACGGCGTACAAGCGGGTGGTCTCGGCCGCCGGTCCCTTGCGCCTCGATGTCAGTTCAGCCAAGCCCCTGCGCGATGAGGTTGACGCGCTGATCGTCAGCGATCTGGTCACCCAGAAGCATCGTCACCTCAACTATCAGGCGACCGATGCGAACGGGGTGGGCAACAACGGATTCGGGACCCTCGCATCCACTCCCGCTCCGGCGGACACCGATCGGGACGGGATGCCCGACTACTGGGAAAAGGCGGTCGGATTGAACCCCGCCGTGGACGATCACAATGGTCGTGTCCCCGACTGCACCTACGGGTACGTGCCGGGCAATACCGGGTATACGTGGCTGGAAGACTATCTTCAGTTTCTGGCGATTCCCCACGGTGTCGTGGCGCGCCGAACCGCGGCCAGCGAGACCTTCATCGATGTCGACATGAACAGATTCACGAGCGGGCTGAAGGCCGGGGCGGTGTTCACGGTCTNNGGTGGCAGAATCCACCCCCTGAATGGGCTTACCACCCCAATCCCCATCGACCTGACGAACGTGCCGGTCGAGTCGCGGGTTGCCGGCGGCAGACCCCCTCAGTTCGGTGCCTCGAGCCCAACCGTGAAGGCGGGCGGGGGACGGAGATACCCGGGGGGCTGGCAACTCACCCGAAGCATGACCACAGGATGAGGATTGACGGTTCCGAATCCATCGGTCTGAGCTCCGATCGGAAGCCACGGCGCGCTTTCCAGTGCTCGTGACGCGATCGCGGATGCTGGNNGGTACCCGATCCACTGACCATCGCTTGGCTGAAGCAGAAGACGACCGATGGCGAAGGTCATGAACTTCTCCGTTACGCATTGTGGCAGACGCACGTCCTTGGCCATTATTCCAGCGAGTTCGACAGCCCCGCTGAACATCGTACCGTC
>PMNO01000575.1 GCA_003161835.1 Myxococcales bacterium
CGCGATGGCATGGTGATTGCTGCTTGGGCCACGCAAGATGAAACAACTACTTTGCTGCTGCGCCATTTTTCTGACGACGGCCCCGGCCTGGGCGGATCCGGCGCCGACCCCCAACCAAAAGGTCGCCCTGGCGCCCATCTCGGGAACCAACGTCCATCCCGCCTATCTGGACGCCGCCCGCGACATTCTGAAGGAACACCTCCTGGCGTCAGGACGATTCATCGTCGTGACCCTCCCCGGGGAGTCCGGCGCCGCGGAGCTCGCCCCCGAGGAAGCCATCGCGCAGGCGCGGGCGGTCGGAGCGGACATGGTTCTCATTACCCATCTGGCCCGACTGAGCGGCACAGGCCGTCTCCGGCTGACGGCGTACCGAGTTTCGACCGGCGCGGTTGCCTATACCGACGGGATCGGGGTCGCGGGGGGCCCCGACGATCTGGACCCGGCGCTCAAGCGTTTGGCCGTCAGCTTCGCCAGCGGCAAGCCCGCCGCGCAGAACACCGACATCGAATCGGTGACGCAGAGACAATCCGATCAGCTCATCAAGGAAACCGCGACCAAGATATTCGGCGTCCGCGTGGGCATGATGGTGCCGTTCAACCGGCCCCCGGGTCAAGGCGACGGCCCCCTGCCCGGGCTGGGCCTATTCTGGCTGTACGACGCGCGGAGCTTCATGGGTGAGGTGGCGCTCGACCTGCACACCGGAAATGGCGCGACGAATTTCTCGATCGGCATCGGCGGCTACTACCCCTTCAGCCGAGAAAATTTCACGCCGTACCTGGGAGGCTCGGCCGCGTATGCCTTTGGGGACCACGGCAATGGCCTGCGCCTCCAGCCGACGTTTGGATTTTTGTTCGGCCGCGTCTCCACCGTCCAGTTTCGCGGCGAGATCGGATACTTCATCAACACGTTCGGCGAACGAGCGCTTGATCCCAATACCCGGCTCAACACGGGCGACAGCTACTATTCACACGGCCCTCAACTGTCCGTCGGGCTCGGGTTCTAGGAGCTGCCGTGCGGATCACCAGCGCCTTGGTCGTGGCCGTCGCCGCCTGCGGGGCCGTCGGATGCGGCACCAGTCAGGTCCTCACCGACGAGCCCACCGCGCGGATCTGGGCGAACGGCCAGATGATCGGCCGCGGTCACGGTGAAATCCAGCAGCGGGGCATGTGGGAGACGACTGCCATCCTGGTCCGGGCCGAAGACGGACGCGAGCAGGTCACCACGGTCAAGCGACGCATCACGGGCATCACGGTGCTGGGGGCGCTCTTGACGTATGGAACGTGTCTGATCTTCTGTTGGGAATATCCCGACACGATCTGGGCGACGCTCCCGCCCCGGGTTGCGTCCGCCGGAATGCCGGGCGCCGCGGACCCGTGGTTGACGCCACCCCCCGGATGGGAGCCCAAGAAACCCGCCGCTGCCGTCCCGCCCGCCACGCCCACAACACCCATCGCGCCCGTCACGCCAGCGAAGCCGACGCCGGCCGATGCCCGCGCGGCACCATCGGACGCTATGCCCCCGCCCACCGTGCCAGCGCCCAAACGGATGACCCCGCCCGCATCGGGACAGTAGACCGACCCGGCCCCGGCCGCGCTGCCGGCAAGACGATCAGCCGCGAGCGCTTTGCGGCGAAATCCCGCAGTGTGGTTTAACATCGCTCGCACGCGCGCGCCGAAACCAGGCGCGCGCGACATTTGGGCAACCGCCCTTCCCCCTCGGACGAAACTGAGGCGGGAGATCGCGCACACGTGGACGCCGCAACCATCCAAAACCAGGTCGAATCCTTGCAGGCCCGTTTCTCGGCGGGGGGCCTGGACGCGGCAACGCGCGCCTTTTGCGCCACGACGCTGGAAGGTCTGCGCGGTGTCTGGCGCAAGTCGCCGGAACTCTTTCGGCAGGATGCCATGCTGGCGCTCAAGGAAATCTCGCTGGCGCTGCGCTCGCCCGGATCGATCCCGCCGCGGCCCCAGGTGTTTTCGGACGATGCCGCCCGCAAGGCGCTGAAGGCCATCTTTGGATTCGACCGCTTTCGGCCCGGCCAGGAGGAGATCATCTCGGCGGTCCTGAACGGGCGCGACTGTATCGGTGTCATGCCGACCGGCGCCGGAAAGTCGCTGACCTACCAGATCCCGGCCCGCTTGCTCGGCGGCACCACGCTCGTGGTTTCGCCCCTCATCGCCNNGAGGAGAGACGACAACGTCTGGAGGGACTATGGGCGGGGGCCTATGAATTGGTCTACGCGGCGCCCGAGGGCATCGAGGCCAGCGTGGGCGCGGCCCTGGCGCGGGCTCGCCTGTCGCTGATCGCCGTCGACGAGGCCCATTGCATCAGCCAGTGGGGCCACGATTTTCGGCCCGCCTACCGGAATCTGGCCGGCCTCAAGCGCCGTTTTGGCAGGGTGCCGGTGCTGGCGCTGACCGCCACGGCCACCCACGAAGTCATGCGCGACATCGTCCAGCAGCTGGCGATGGTCGACCCGGCCCAGTACCGGGGGAGCTTCTTCCGGCGCAATCTCACCCTCGCGGCCTATCGCAAGGGCACCGACGACGCGCTGGACGGCGGCAGAACCCGGCCTGTGGCCGGTCGACGGCAGGGAGGCGTACGGGGGTCCATCTTGCGGCTCGTCCGGGCCCATCGCGGCCAAAGTGGAATCGTGTATTGCCTGTCACGCAAGGCCGCCGAGGGCACGGCCGAATTCTTGCGCTCCGAGGGGATCCACGCGGCGGCATACCACGCGGGTCTTCCGGCCGAAGAACGGAGCCGCACCCAGGATGCCTTTCGGCGGGACCAAATCGATGTCGTGGTGGCCACCGTCGCGTTCGGCATGGGAATCGACAAGCCCGACATTCGCTACATCATCCACTACCA
>PMNO01000226.1 GCA_003161835.1 Myxococcales bacterium
CATCGCGCCGGTCTTGAAGCGCTTGACGATCTCCTCGACCGGTTCCACCTCCTCGATGGGAACGGACGGACGGATGTGGCGCAGCTCCATCAGTCCGCGCAGGGTGGCCAGATGGCCCGCCTGATCGTCAATCAGCTTCGCGTACTCCTTGAACACGCTGTAGTTGCCCGTGCGACAGGCGTACTGCAGCTTGTGAATGCTCTCGGGATTGAAGAGGTGGTATTCGCCTTCGCTGCGGTACTGGTAGTTGCCGCCCGCCTCCAGGGTGTGAACCGGCAACGGCCGCTCCGGGAAGGCGCGGAGGTGCCTCCGGCGGACCTCCTCGGCCACCTCGTCGATGCCGATGCCGCCGATCCGCGATGCGGTCCAGGTGAAATACTCGGCGATGAAATCCGGCGCCAATCCAATCGCCTCGAACACCTGCGCCCCGTGGTAGCTCTGGATGGTCGAGATGCCCATCTTCGAGATCACCTTGACGATCCCCTTGCTGACCGCCTTGACGTACTTTTGTTCCGCCACCTCGGGGTTGCCCGCCAGCAATCCCCGGAGGACCATGTCGTGCAGCGATTCGAAGGCCAGGTAGGGATTGATCGCGGAGGCTCCGTAGCCGAGGAGCAACGCGAAGTGGTGCACCTCCCGCGGCTCGCCCGTCTCCAGCACCAGCCCCACCCGGGTGCGGGTCCCTTCGCGCAGCAAGTGGTGCTGCACCGCCGCCACGGCCAGCAGCGCCGGAATGGGCGCCCGCCGCGCGTCATGCCCCCGGTCGGACAGGATGATGATGTCGTGTCCCTTGGCTATCGCCTCGCTGCACGCCCGCCGCATCTCCTCGATGGCCGTCTTGAGAGCCGCTCCCCCTCCCGCCACATCGAAAAGCATGGGAATCGTGATCGCGTGGAACCCGTGCGAATGGCCGTTGCTGCCTAGGTGCCGCAACTTCTCCAGCTCTTCGTTGCGCAGGACGGGCCCGGCCAACGTGATCTGTCGCGCCGACTCCGGCGTCGGCTCCAGCAGATTGCCCTCGGGCCCGATGGACGTNNTTGAAGTAGCTGTACAAGAGCTGCGTTCGGTTGGATAGGACCGCCAGCGGGGTGTCGGTGCCCATCGATCCATTGGGCTCGACGCCGTCGGTGGCCATCGGGCCCACCAAGACCTTCAGATCCTCGGTGGTGTAGCCGAAGGCCTCCTGCCGGTGAAGGACGGTCTCGCTGTCGGGTGCTATGACCGTCGGTGGCTTCGGCAGGTCCGCGAGGCTGATCAAATACTGCTTCAGGTACGCGCCCCACGGCTCGGCCCGCGCGATCTCGTTCTTGATCTCGCTGTCCGAAACGATCCGGCCCTGCAAGGTGTCGACCAAGAACATGCGGCCCGGCTGCAGGCGGCCCTTCTCCTGGATCCGCTCGGGGGCGATGTTGAGCACGCCCGCCTCCGAGGCCATCACGACCAGACCATCCTTGGTCACGTAGTACCGGGACGGACGCAGACCATTGCGATCCAGGACCGCGCCGATGCGAATGCCATCGGTGAACGCCACGGCGGCTGGCCCGTCCCACGGCTCCATCAGGCAGCCGTGAAACTCGTAGAAGTCCTTCTTCTCCTGGCTCATCGATTCGTGATTCGACCAGGGTTCGGGAACCATCATCATCACGGCGTGCGGCAACGATCGCCCCGCCAGGTACAGCAGCTCCAACGCATTGTCGAACTTCGCCGAATCCGAGCCCTCGGCGTCGATGACCGGGATGCACTTGGCCAGATCGTCTCCGAACAGCTTGGACGCGAACATGCTCTCACGCGCGTGCATCCAGTTGACGTTGCCCCTCAGGGTGTTGATCTCCCCGTTGTGGGCAATCAAGCGGTAGGGATGCGCCCGTTGCCAGCTGGGAAAAGTATTTGTCGAAAAACGTGAATGCACCATGGCCAGCGCGGACTCGACCCGGGCGTCGGCCAGATCAGGGAAGAAATCGCGCAGCTGGTTTGGATTGAGCATTCCCTTGTAGGTCAAGGTTCGGGCGGACAAGCCGGTGATGTAGAACTGACCGCGACCCGGAATTTGCGACTGGCGAATCTGCCGGCGCACCAGGCGGCGAATGACGTACAGCTTGCGCTCGAACGCCAAATCGTCCGAGTCGCCGGGCTCGAGATCCGGGCTGCGCCCCACGAAGATCTGTTTGATGATTGGCTGGGACGAAACCGCGGTGGGACCCAACATTCCGTTCTCGGTGGGCACCGTCCGCCAGCCGAGGAAGGTCTGGCCTTCCTGTCGAATCACCCGCTCGAACAGGCGTTCGCAGGCGTCGCGGCTGTCGGGGTCGGTGGGCAAGAAGACCATGCCCGCGCCGTAACCGCCGGCTTCGGGTAACACCACCTTCGCCCGCGCGCCCTCCTCCCGCAGAAAACGATGCGGGATCTGCATCAAGATACCGGCCCCATCGCCCGTGTTGACCTCGCAGCCGCAAGCGCCCCGATGCTGCAGGTTCAACAGAACCTGGATGGCGTCGGAGACGATCTTGTTGGAGGGGCGGCCCTTGATATCGACGACGAAACCGACGCCGCAGGCGTCGTGCTCGTGGGTGGGGTCGTAAAGACCGGCGGCTCCTGGGCTGTCGAATTTCAGTGTCATGGGTTGGATGTTCCTGGGATGGTACAGAAACGACCCACTTTATCACACCACGTGCGACATTTTTGCAGGGTGGGTGCCAAATTCTCCATGCTGGGGCCAGTCGAGGCCGGGGGCACGCACGCGAACGGAAACGTTACCGAAACGTGGCCCGGAATCGGCCATGCGA
Organism: Myxococcales bacterium; assembly: GCA_003161835.1. Classification (GTDB taxonomy): domain Bacteria; phylum Myxococcota_A; class Polyangia; order Fen-1088; family Fen-1088; genus FEN-1088. The sequence goes on from PMNO01000226.1 coordinate 2,784, forward strand.
GCGGAGTGGGCGAGGGCTTGATGATAGGCTGAGGCCGCCGTGGCTGCCGAGCGAGTCCTCATTTTCGGAGCGACCTCCGCGATCGCGCAAGAAATCGCCTATCTGTATGCGCGCCGGGGCGCCCAGCTGTACTTGGTGGGGCGAAACCCGGAGAAGCTTGCCAGGTTGGTAGCGGCCATTGGGAGTCCCGTCGTCGGGTGGAAGCTCGCCGATCTGAACGAAACCGCCGCCGCCGCCGCGCTGGTCGCTACCGCCATCGCGGCACTGGGCGGAGGGTTGGAGGTAGCTGTCCTCGCGCAGGGAAAACTCGGCGATCAGGCCGACACCGAGCGACAGGTCGGCCCGGCCGAGGAGATCATCACCGCGAACTTTCTGTCGGCGATGGCGCTGCTCATCCCTCTGGCGAACCACCTGGAATTGGCGGGCAGCGGGCATCTGGCCGTGTTGTCGTCGGTCGCCGGTGAACGCGGCCGTCCGCGCAACTACACGTACGGCGCGGCAAAGGGCGCGCTGAACGTCTACTTGCAGGGCCTGCGATCGCGCCTCGGCCCGCGCGGCGTCCACGTCCACACTCTGAAGCTGGGCCCCGTCGATACGCCCATGACCGTCAATCACAAGAAGACGCTGCTGTTCGCGCGCGCGCCCGGGGTGGCAGCCGCGATCGTGCGCGCCATCGACGCGGGCGAGGGGGAGGTATTCGTGCCGCGGTTCTGGCGTGCGATCATGTGCATCGTGCGGTGGATGCCCGAAGTCCTCTTCCGCCGGATCGGCGCCCTGTCGGGCCGCTAGCTGTATCGGCCCACCGGCTCCCGCGCCGCCACCACACGGGGGCGCGGACGCTCAAGGCGCCTTGGAGGGCGCGGGGG
>PMNO01000229.1 GCA_003161835.1 Myxococcales bacterium
CGATCTGAAGGTCCATCGGTTCGTCTTCGGCAAGATCAACGGACTCGGCTGCGGCACCCATCCGAGCGCCGATCAGCACGCGGCCCTGGCGGAGCAGTTGGTTCCGGTGATCAGACAGGCGCTGAACTGGTAGCGGGAGCCCCGCCCCTGCCCTGCCTCCGAAAACGAATCACCGTCCGCCGGTCATTTGCGCGCGCACGCGTGCCACCCAGCCCCCGCCGGGGGCCAGGTTGATCAGCAGCCGCGTCTTTCCGTTCACCGCCGAGACTGTTTTCCGGTAATCGCTCCCGGAGCGCGCGGCGTCGGGGCCGTCCTCGTAGGTCGTCATCGAATACGAGCCCTCATTTAGAAACGACAGATCGATCGTCAAGGCGCGCGGGGTCCAGTCGGTCATGGCCCCGAGGTACCAGTCGTTCCCCTTTCGTCGGGCGACGACCACGTAGTCACCGATGCGGCCATCGATGACCCGCGTTTCGTCCCACACNNCCGCGCGCCGCGTTCACCATCGCGCCCGGCGTGTAGTCCATCGGCCCCAGGAACATCCGGGTGAAGGGCAACGTCACGTTGTGCTCGGGATCCGACAGGTTGCTCCACTTCAGATGCTCCATGCCCTGCACCCCCTCATTGGTCAACAGGTTGGGCCAGGTGCGGGTCAACAGCACCGCGCGCAGGCCGCCGTGAAAATCGACCACCATCTTTCGCTCGGCCAGCGCGCGACAAACGCGGTGATAGAAATTCATCATGAGCTGATCGTCGCGCTGCATGAAGTCGATCTTCAGCCCCTTGACGCCCCACTTCTCGAACTGCGCGAGCGCGGGTTCGAACTGGTCGTCCAGCGTCTTCCACACCACCCACAGGATCACGCCCACCTTCTTGGCGCGCGCATAGGCCAGAATTTCGGCCATCTCGATCTGCGGCACCACGCTGAGCAGATCGCCCGTCTTGTACCAACCTTCGTCGAGGATGATGTATTCGATGCCGTTCCTCGCCGCGAAATCGATGAAGGCCTTGTATGTCCGGGTGTTCACCCCGGGCTTGAAATCCACGCCCCGCAACCCGAGCGCGTTCCACCAATCCCAGGCGACCTTGCCGGGGCGGATCCAGGACGTGTCCTTGATTTGGGAGGGACGAGCCAGCAGGTAGACCAACGGATTGGCGACAAGATCGGTGTCCTTCTCGGCGACTCCGACGATGCGCCACGGAAAGGTTCGGGTGCCGCGCGTGAGCGCAATGTAGTCGGCTGTTTTCTCGACCTTGAAGTCCCTGTCCCGCGAGAGCTTCTCTTGCAGGGGATAGCCCGGAAAATCCGCGACCAAGCCGGGGCCGCTCGTGCCGCGCAGCCACAGGCCCGGATAGTCCTCGACGTCGGATTCGGCGATCGCGAGCTTGACGCCCGCGCCCGTCTCGACGATCGCGGGCAGGCTGGCCAGCGCGGCGGATGGAATCTCGCCCAGACGGAGCCGCTGGAACCGACGCTCGTTGTGCGAGAAGAATCCGTCTTCCCGTGGGTAGAAGACGAAATCATCCTGCGGGAAGTTGAACGACGCCTCTTCGCTGGTGATCTTCACCTCTCGCCCCGGCAGCGTGGTCTCGAAGCGGTAGGCCATTCCCTGATCGTAGGCGCGAAACACGATCGCGTAGCCGCCGACGCACTCCAGGCGCAACTCGTTGTAAGCGTCCGGCAGAATGGCGGCCGTCTGGCGAACAGGGGGCTTCACCTGGCTATCGACGTGGCGCGCGCGGGCGCTCTTGATTTCAGGCTGCGCACCCAGACGAACGCGATCAATCTCCAGCGCCAGGGTCGCCCCCCGCATCACCGGCTTGTCATCGAACGCGACGTCGTACGACAGCCGCGCTCCCGCAGCGACGGCGACCGCCACATCGATGCGCGCATTGGGCGAGGTCACGTGATAGGTGGTCGCCGCCCGCGCGCCGCGAGCGTCCACGCGCGCCGCAACGACCAACGCCGCCGCCGCCACACCCGAGGCGCAGGCGGCCCGGACGTTCACGGCGCGGGCACGGTGACCGGCTGCCCGGTGTACGTGACGGTCTTGTCCGGGCGAGGCGCGAACGAAAATGGCGCGGCTTTGGTACCCGTCGCGAACACGACCTGAAAGGTGCGCCGCGCCAGCATGCCGGCGAAGGCGCCTTCCCGCGCGCCGATGGTCAGAGTCCGCGTCGCTTCCGCCCACTTCATGGGGATCCGCGAAGACGCGCCCCGCTCGTAGTTGTTGTTGATGCCCTCGTCCTCGTACAGGGTGAAAGCACCATCGGCACCGGTATAGACGAACACGGTGATCGGGTCGGCGGCCTTTTCGTCGGTGTACTGCAGCTCGGGGCCGAAGGGGACGATCGCCCCGGCGCGCATGTGCAGGGGGATCTCGTCGACCGGCGCGCGCGCCTCGATCGCTCCCGGCAAAACCCGGGCGCCCGTCCAGAAGTCGTACCAGCCTCCGCGCGTCGGGGGCAGGTACACCGCCCGGCTACGCGCCTTGTAGGTGGTGATCGGACTGACCAGAAAAGCCGGTCCGAAAAGATACTGATCTCCGATCTCCCGTGCCCTGGGATCCGCGGGGAAATCCATCACCAATGGCCGCAATATCGTGCCCCCCTGATGGGTCACCGCGCCCGCCAACGAGTAGACATAGGGCAACAGGCGATAGCGCAGACGATCGAATTTCTTTTGCGCTTCGAAGGTGGGGCTGCCGTCGCCCCCAAACTCCCACATCTCCCGTTTTGGCGCCTGCCCATGCACGCGCAGCAGCGGCAAGAAGGCGGCGTACTCGAACCAGCGCGCGTTCAACTCTCGCCATTCGTCCAGCGCGGGTGAGCCGCGCGCCGCCGACGTGAACCGACCGGGCACCGAGAACCCGCCCGCGTCCACCGTCCAGTACGGCATCCCCGAGATGGAGAAGCCCAGACCGGCGGGAACCTGCTTGCGCAACGCCGTCCAGGTCGACGAGATGTCGCCCGACCACGAGGCCGCACCCGTACGCTGCTGGCCCGCGAACCCGTTGCGGGTGAGCATGAACACGCGCTCGGTGGGCGCCGACGCCCGCTGCCCGTCGTGAATCCCCTGGCTGTTCATCAGCGAATAGGCGTTCAACACGCGCGCCCCGCTGCCGAGCGCGGTCGGGTTCATGTGGGTCTGATTGGCCTCGACCTGGGCGGCGATGCTCTTGAACGGCCCTTCCACCACCTCGGGCTCGCTGGCGTCCATCCACCACGCGTCGACCTTCCGCGAGAACAAGTTGCGATCGATCTGAGACCAGTACATGCGCCGCGCATCAGCGGAAAACGCGTCGTAGTACGTGAACGCACCGCCCAGGAAGTCGACCTTCTTTTCGCGCAAGTTTGGCTGGTACAGGAACCCGGCGGCGTTCAGGGCGTCGAAGTTCGCCGTGCCCGTGTAGAACTTCGGCCACACGGAGATCATCACCCGCGCATGAAACTGATCGTGGATCCGCGCGATCCAGGCCGTCGGATCGGGGAAGCGCTTGGGATCGAACGCATGTGAGCCCCACTGGCCCTCGGGCCAGTATCGCCAGTCCTGGACAATGGCATCCACCGGGATCTGGCGGGAGCGGAAACCGGCCAGAACGTCGAGGCTTTGCTGCTGGGTCGCGTACCGTTCGCGGCTTTGCCACAAACCGAACACCCAACGGGGGGGCATGGGCGCCTGGCCGGTCAACTGGCGGTAACCCGCCACGACGCGGTCGATGTCAGGCCCGTATACGAACGTGTAGTCGACGCCGTCGCCGATGTTCGACCACAGCGAGGTCGCCCGATGTGCCACTGGCGGCTTCCACAGCAGGCGCAGGATGTTGACGCCGATGTCCCGCGTCCATTGCAGCTGCACGGCGACCGGGCGGCCGGCGGTGAGATGCACGTGCGCGAGATCTTCGTTGGGCAGCCAGCCCTGGCGCCAGTGATCGATCACCAGCTTGCCGTCGACGCGCAGCTTGATGTCACC
>PMNO01000507.1 GCA_003161835.1 Myxococcales bacterium
CGAGGTGATGGGATTCTGACCCGCCCCGGCGAACGCAGCGAGGTGGCAGGGTAGCGGGTGGCAGCGTGAATGGAACAGGCACCGAGCGGCGTCAGCCGCGCTTGGCCACACCGAGCCGCGCGTGCATGACCCCGATGCAGGCGTTCATGACGACGGCTATCCCACCGGCTTCAGCGCGAGCGGCGGTCTCCTCGTTCGAGATGCCGGATTGCAGCCACAGGGTCTTCGCGCGGACCGCGACCGCCTCGTCCGCGAGCGGCGGCGTCTCCTCGGCACGCCGGAAGACATCGACGATATCGATCTGTTCAGGCACGTCCGCCAGCGACGGATAGGCCTTTTGGCCCAAGACGGCCGTCTCGCGCGGATTGACGGGGACCACGTGATAGCCCGCCGCAAGCAGCTTCTGCATGATTCCGTATGACGGCCTTTCCGGATTCGACGACGCGCCCACCACGGCGATCACCCGAGCGTCGGTCAGCAGCTTTTTCAGGTCGTCGTCCGATGGATTGTGGTGGGCCATGCTTCCCCCTGTTGTTTTCGGGACACGCGGGCCGGGCCATCCCTTTGGCGCGCACGACAAGTGTAGGGGAACTATGTGACGCGTATTCAAGAAATGCGCAGCGAAACGCCTTGCCCGGGGCGGGAGGGATCGCTCCGGGCAGGGTCGCGGCCCCCGGACCTCAACACGAACGTGCGTGCCCAGACGGGTGCGTCGCTGAGCGCGCGCACCCGCGCCCAAAATTGCGCGAATCGCCCAGGATTCATCGCCGGTCCGATGAAAGAGATCGAGCGCAAGATTCGTTCCAGCGTCGCGTGATCCACGGGGGTCTGGTCGTCAAAGCGCTGCTCGCTCGTAAGGGGAACCTGGGCGGTGGATGAGAGGTGGATCATCTGTCCCGCGAGCGCTCGGGGCCGGCGGGGCACGGCGCTTTCGATCACGCGCAGAACGTCCCGCATGAAGGGCGTGGCGGCAAACGCGCACGTCACCACCGCCAGCGCGCCTCGGCGAGTCAACACGCGCGCAACTTCCTCAGCGGTCCGCTGCGCGTCCAGAAAGTGAAGAGCGTCCGCGACGACGACCAGATCGACCGAGGCATCCGCGATCGGGAGAGCCTCCGCGGGCGCGTGAACGGCCCGCAGCCCGAGGCCCCGTGCGTTCGCCGTGGCCCGCAACCGATCCAGCATCAACTGGGCGGGCTCGATCGCCACCACGTCGAACCCGCTCGCGGCGAGCGGCAACGCCACATGACCGATCCCCGCCCCCAGATCGAGGATGCGTGCGGTCTGGGTTCCGGTCGCCTTCCGCGCGAGGTCCCCAATCGCATCGAGGAGCGCAGGCGGATAGGGCGGCCGCGCGTCGTAGACGTCGGCCATGCGGTTGAAGACCCACCGCGACGCCTCGTCGATGCCGACTTTGCGCCGACCGAGGCTCATAAGCGGCCATCCGAGCGCGCGCATTTCTTCGGAGGGCTCGTCCCCGCGATCGTGTCGCCCCTTGGGTTGTTCATCCGACGCCAAGAATAGGGAGAGTAGCGGGACTGTCGCCAGCGTTTCGCCATCCTGAGTGCACGACGAAGCGCGAACCTGTAACGTGCCGGGCCATGCGGCAGCCGGACGAAGGTTTGAAGAGCGAGGTCTTGCGCGCGGCCTTGGGGGCGGCGATCGCGGGGGATTCGCGAAAACTCGAAGATCTCTTGTGCCGCCATGGTGGAGGGGCAGACCAGCGACCCAATCTGCGTCTGGCCGCGGCTCTGGGTGCCGAAATGGCGGCCCTGCCCGTTCCCCCGGTCCGGCTCCTTGCGAAGTTCGCCTCCGACGATGCCGCCCCCGACGATCCTCGCGTTTTCCTGCCTATCGCCGCCGCCCACGCCTGGGTCGCGCACTTGCGGGCGAATCCGCACGATCCGGTGGCCTGGGCCGCCCTGGCCGAGCTGGCCGCGGACGAGCGTCCCCCCGTCCGGGTAGGAACACTGGACGCTCTATCGTCATTCGCGCTCCGTCCGGGTGGAGCCCTGACCCTGGTGGCGGGCGCCCTGGATTGGCTTTCGGTCGAGGATCGCGAGAAGCGGTTCTTGGCGGCCGCGCTCGCGATCGAAGCCCTGGGCAAACGTCAGGTGATCACCGCCTTGGCGTCGGAGCCAAGCCTGCTCGACTATCTGTCGCGCGCCATCGGCGAAGCGGTGGACGCGCGCCGGTCAGCGGAACGTCAGGACGGGCGACGACGCCTCCTGATGTCCCTGCCCCCCACCCTCGCGAGCGTGGTGGCCACTTTGTCTTCGGACGATTGGGGTCCCGCGTGGTTTGAGCAGATCTGCGCTTCCGCGGAACACCCCGACGTCCGGAAGGCCCTGTCGGACACGATTCTGCGCCTTCGTAAGACTTCCCTCGGACACGGCTCGGTCATCGCCCAACGCTTACGCCGGGTGCTCGAGGGAAGCGCGAAACCGCTGCGAGATCCTTCCCGCCTTCGCCCCGGGACAGGACGTGGAAAGTCGTCGCGTCCGATGCGCTGAGGGCGCCAGCGCCCTGGCGAACGAGCGGGGAGCTACGGTAGAGCGCCGGCCTCGATCCAAACGCGTATCGAGCGAATCTCGTCGACGCTGAGGCACGGCCTGCGTTCAGGGCAGATGTGCGGCATCCGTTCGGCGCAGTCGGCGCGCGGCCCCTCCGCCTCCTCCACCATCGCGACCAACAGACTGCGATCCGGGTAACCCGGCACGACCAGCGGCCGGCCCTGACATGCGGGAGGCACCGTGCCGGGCGCCGCGCCGAGCAGGCGCCGTCGGAGATCACCTTCGTCCTTGAACAAGAAGTCGTCGGCGTTCTTGACCCTCCCATCGTGGCAGGTCTCGGCGCAAGCCCGCTGCAGCAGGGGTTGAACCGTCGCGAACGTCGCCGGACGAGGCACCGTCGAGGCCGACACCGCACCCAATGGCGGCGCAGGGCGCGGGTCACGATTCCATCGACAAGCACAAAACACAAGGACCGCAGCTACGACACGAAGCGGGCAACGATCGGCNNTGCTCGGGCGCGATGAACGCCGAGGCGGGTGGGCCATTGTCATCAGTGGCCAAGACTGCCGCCCCGCCGACGCGGCCGAACCAGCGGCGCTCCCGCACTTCAGCGCAGAAGGCGCAGGGCGCGCGATTTCCAGAAAGTCGCGCTTGCCAAGCTCAGCGCCCGCATCGTCCGCTGAGCCCAGTTTCCGCGCAGACGATCTTCCTCCAACGCCATCGCTCGCTTGAAATCGACCTCGGATCGAATCCCGTCGAACTCAGTTGCTTCCCGGTCGTCCCACGATCCCGAATCCTTCCGCGCGAGCCGCAGCANNGACTCCGACTCGCCACTTCCTTCCCCGAATCCCCGACCCTCAAGCCTCTCCCCAACCCAACGTCCCTCAATCGTATCCATGAGCACCCATCCTCCGTTCCAATAATAAGTTTTCGGTCCCTTGCAGTGTAAACCCAAAGGTATTTCCGCGAGGTTTCAAGTGGGATGATTCTCTGGAAAGAAGGTCATTCGGCGCAGATACCTTCAGCGGCTCCCACTGGCCATTGCAACGCGTCGAATTTCGCGGGCGATTTCTCGCCACAGTGCCCGCCACAGGTATCAGGGCTCGAGTTAACGACATCGTTCACTATTTTCCGCTTCCGGCGTTGGTTTATGGCAGTAGCTCCGGGCTCGAATCTCGGTCCAGCATGTCGGGATCCGAGCGTCAAGAACTCGGACTTCTTGCTAACCTCCCTGGCGGGTCGGGGAATTCCAGGTTTCCCTCCCCTCGGCCCACGCCTATCGCCCTCCCCGATCCCACTTGTCGAGTACCAAGGAGACGGTGTTTTTATGCCCACGAACCCCCGCCTACGTCGTGCTATCAGAGGTATAGAGCGTCGCATGTTCCTGGCGGCCATCGGCGCCGGGCTCGCGGCACCGGTTGCCGGGAGACTGGCCCGGGTTGCAACCGCGGCCACAACCGCGGCACCGAAGCGCTTCTTTGTTCTGTACATGCCTCACGGCATCGCGCCCGAGCACTACAATCCGCGCATCGTCGGAGGTGATCCCAGCAATTTCGCCCTCGACCAAACCAACGTGAGCATCTTGGGCCCGTTGGAGCCCTACAAGTCCTACGTGAACGTGTACCAGGGGTTCCAGTACGTTGGCGTGGGGGATACGCACACCGGTATCGTGAACTGCCTGTCCGGATACGGTGGCACCGACCTAACGACCAGCCGCACCAGTGTCGAGCACGTGATTGGCAAAGCGATAGGCGCCAACCCGCTCATTCTCGGCGCGTGTTCCCACCTGCCATTTGGCCTGGACAACAACGGAATGTTGTTTTGGGACGGCACGGCCGTGGACCCTGAAAAGAGCCCAGTCAAGGCCGCGGACAAATTGTTTGGAGGCGCGGGTTTGCCCCCTGCGCCGGTAAGCGCCGACGTTCAGCTGCGCAAGGATCTGCTGGCCCTGACGGCCACGGATATCCAGGAGCTGCAAAAAACACTCACGGGTCTGACGCGGGAGCAGACGAAGCTTCAGGCCCACTTGCAGGCCATTTCGGACCTGCAAACCGACTCCAACCTGGGCGCAAGCGTGTCGAGCTGCTCGGCGAAGCCCCTTCTTCCCAGCGTCGAGGCCGTGCGGGCGGCCAGCACCGGACTGATTGTCGATCCGAACGGCGGCAATGACTATTTCTACCAGGAAAAGAATTTTCCTCTGATTCTGCAGGCGCAAATGGAGGTCATCACCCAGGCGATCATCTGCAACGCGGCGCCGGTGATCGGATTGATGCCGATGTTCGCCACCTGCGATTTCGATTTCACCTTCGCCGGAGCGCCGGGCTCCCACCACAACACGCTGTCGCACACCAGCCCCCAGTGGGCGGATGGCGCCCAGTACAACTCGCCGATCACGGTGGACAACTACAAGGCCGCGACGCGCGCTTCTTTTGCCAAGGCTCAACTCTGGTTCGCGCAACAGCTGGTCAAGAACATCGTCAGCGTCCTGGCCACCACCGACGATCCGGCCGCGCCGGGGACGAAGGTTCTGGACAACACGCTCATCTATTGGATGAGCGAGATCGGCGACGGCCAAAATCACACCCGGGTCAGTGAGATCGAATTCCCGCAGGTACCGGCCCACCTGCCGCTGGTCACGATCGGGAAGTGCGGGGGGGCGATCAAGTCGGGTCAGGTGGTTCAATTTCCCATCGGGGACGTGAGCAATGCACCGAAACTCAATCGTCCCGCCACGGATCTGTATCTCACGATGGCCAGAGCGATGGGCGCCGGCACGGCCACCTTTCCCGGGACCACGGGCCCGGTGACGGAGGTCCTTTCATGAGGCAGCTTTGCTCCTCGGCGGGATTCACGGCGGTCGGAAGTGGCATCGCCATGCTCGCGCTCGGAGCCTGCCACGGCGGTGTCGCGACACAGACTGCCCCGGGAAACCAGTCGACCGGGGGCCATTTCGGGAGCGCGAGCGGGGGCGGGGGAGTTGCCGGATCGGGAGGCGCGGGTGGCTCGTCCGTCGCGGGCACCGTGGGCTTCACCCTCGACTGCGCGCAGCCGAATCTGGGCAGCCCGGCGCTCCGGTTGCTGACGCGCAACGAGCTGGAAAACACTCTGTGGGACATCTTCCCCACGTTGAAGGGGCAATGGACGGGAGCGTTGCCATCCAACACCTTGTCGGCGCGCGGCTTCGACAACGACGCCTCGGCCATCGTCGGAAAGCAAATGGCGGGCGCCCTCGTCGATACCGCCTTGTCGGTTGCCACGGCGCTGACCGGCGACGGGCTGGCGGGAATCTTGCCCTGCGCCACCAGCGCGTCCGATCGCACCTGCGCGGACCAATTCGTGACGAAGTACGGGCGCCGTTTGTTCCGCCGAGCCGTGAGCGCGGTGGAGCGGGATCGCTATCTTGCATTTTTCGACGCTTCGAAGGCCAAGTCCGATTTCAAGACCGCCCTCAAATGGCTGGCGGTGGGCCTCATTTCATCCCCGAACGCCGTGTATCGCAGCGAGATTGGCTCGGACAAAGGTGACGGGACCCGTCAATTGTCGCCGTCCGAAATCGCCACCGCGCTCTCGTACACGTACACCGGATCGACGCCCAGCGAAGCTCTGCAGGCCCAGGCGGACAACGGCACGCTCGGCGACACACTGGCGGCGGCTCGGACCCTGATGGCGACGCCACCAGGAAAACAGGCCGTTCAACACTTCTTCGAAGGGTACCTGAGCTACACCGGGGTCTCCTCGGTGCAGCGGCCCAACATCACCAACTTCAGCGCGATCAGCGCCGACATGGTGGCGGAAACGCGCGCCTTCATCGACGACGTCGTCCTGCAGCACGGAGGCGGATTGACGCAGCTTCTGATCGCGCCGACGACCAATCCGTCGCCGGCTCTGGCGAGCTACTATGGATTTCCGGCGCCGGCCACCGGTTCGACGTCGGTGGCCCGGCCCGTGGGCCGGGGCCTTGGGCTCCTGGCCCAGGGCGCGTTCCTGACCACGCATGCATCGCCCGACTCATCGTCACCGACCCGGCGGGGCCTATTTCCGTACATACAATTGCTGTGCGAAAAAAAACCCAGCCCGCCGCCGAACGTCCCCCAGATCGCCGCCCCCACACCTGGCCAGAAGACCACGCGCCAGCGCTACGAGGAGGTTCACGGCAAGATGGGCCCGGCGTGCGCCGCTTGCCATCAACGGTTCGATCCGATCGGATTCGGATTCGAACACTTCGACGAAGGGGGCCGCTATCGCGACAAGGAAGCGGGACTGACCATAGATACCTCCGGAGCGGTGTCGAAGGCCGACGGCACGGCGCTGTTCTCCTTCACGAGCCAG
>PMNO01000227.1 GCA_003161835.1 Myxococcales bacterium
GGCGGGCCCGAGATCACTACCGACGAATTCGGCGATGCCGGGACGGGCTTTGCCACTGGCGTGAAGTGCCCCGCTGCCGTTTCGTCGGAGCCACTTGCGGCTCGCGCGGAGGTGGTCGGTGCAAGCTCGGAGCAGAGCAATGGCGACGTCGTCTTCACGAAGGACCTCTTCAACCAGTTCAGCGCCAACTGCGGCGAATGCCACATCCGGAACACCACCGCCCAACCCACGATTACCCTGAGCAACTTCGCGACCATCATCACCCCGGACGTCGTCGCGAACATCATCAAGACCGACAACCTCGAGGTCGTGATGCCGCCCTATCACGTGCCCTACTCCGCGCGCGTGGCGAGCGGTCCGGGAGATCCCGTGGTCAAGCTGGTCGAGCTCCTCGAGCTGTGGATCGCCTGGGGACGACCATCCGGATCGTTTCCACGTACGCCGCCCGGCAGCCCGGACGCGACCGGCCCGACCACGCAGTCCGGCTACAGCCTCGCGCCCGAGCTTGGCGCGCGGCTGACCAACATTGGCAGCTGCATCCCGAACAAGTACGCGATCGGCGTGAACCGCCAGTCGATGGACCAGCTCGACTCGTTCTTCGCGCAGGCGACGGCGCTACCCGACGTGCTCGACAAGACCGATCTCGTCACCTTCGACAGCGACGCGCTCGCCCGGAACGGGGTCATCTCCTACGCTCCCGCCTACCCGCTGTGGTCGGATGCGGCCGGCAAGATGCGGCACGTCCGCGTCCCGCGCGGCCAGTCCATCGCCTTCGACAAGAAGACGCAACAGTTCTCCATCCCGCCCAACACGCGTTTCTACAAGACGTTCTTCAAGGAAGTGGTCGACGCGGGCGGAAATCGCGCCTGGAAACGGATCGAGACGCGCCTCATCGTCGCCCGCCCCGACCAGACCCAGCCGGACGGCACGATCAAACAGACCGCGCTCTTTGGAACGTACATCTGGAACGAAGACGAGACCAAGACCGAGCTACTGAACGATCCGCTGCACAACGCCCAGCCCTTCACGGATCGCGTGCTTGGCTACATCACCGACGAGCCGATGGCTGCGAGCGTCGTCGGCACGAATGTCAGCTTCGACAAGGAAGCCCTTGGCGCCGACTACCCGGGCCTCGTGCGGCACTATGCGCTGCCGAGCAGCCAGCGCTGCGTCCAGTGCCACATGGGTAGCCCCAGCGCCGCCTTCGTACTCGGGTTCACGCCGCTGCAGGTGGCGACGATGCCGCCGGGAACGAGCGGCGTGATCGAGCCCGCCACCGCCGACGAGATCACGCAACTCCAGCGCCTCATCGACTACAAGGTGATCTCCGGCATGACGTCGCCCGCCGATGTGGTGCCTCTCGAAAGCACCCAGCTTCCCCGGACGCCGCGCAACGACTACGAGCTGAAGGCGCAGGCGTACATGGTCGGCAACTGCTCCCACTGCCACAACCCCAGGGGATTCCCATCCACAAAGGCCCCCGAGCTGAAGGAGGTGCTCAATTTCCTGCCGGGACCAGACGGCGGCGTCTTCCAGTTCCCACTCGATCGGACGAGCCCGGTCCGCGCACGCGGGCTGAACCAGGATGTTCCGATCCCGTACATCACACCGTCGCTGCGCGACTACCCCGCGCAAAGCCCTAACCCGAGTACCCCCACGTACCTCGTCAAGTACCTGGCTTGTCCGGACGACACGGGCAAATCGACGAACGGCTGGTGCACGACGCCCGGCAAATCCATCGACTTCATCGATGCGCCCTGGCGCAGCCTCATCTACCGCAACGTCGACACGCCGTTCGACTACGTCGACGATCTGGCGATCTTCCCGCACATGCCGATGAACACTCCTGGATACGACTGCCGTGCAGCCCAGATCATGGGTGACTGGATGGTCAGCATTCCCGCCACCTATGTCGGCACCACTGGTGGCAAAGAGGACGCGGTCGGGGACCCGTCACTTGCGACAGGAACTCCAGACACGAGCGCCCAGCCCTATGTGGAGGTGAGGCCCGGCGACTCCGGATACACCGCCGCGCAAACGGCCGCCCAAAAGCGCCTCGCTCAGTATCACGCGGGGCATCGATATGGCTTTTGCCCCGATACCACCGACACCATCGATCGCGGGGTCAACCCCACCGTGTCGACAAAGTCGACTCCCGCCGACAAGACGATTGTCGACCAAACGGTATCGCCCTCCCGGCTGATCATGCCGCCCGACAGCGTTCCCGATCGGCCACACTGGGTGGTCACCGACACCACCGATCCGCCGGGCGATTGGTACCCTCGGGGATTCGACTGGAAGAAGCCCCTCGTCCATCAGGAGCTTGCACATCTGGGGGACAGTCAAGTCGTGATTGACGATCTCAAGAACATCAAGCTCGACGATTCCACGCGCCAGGCCCTGATGACCGAAGTGCCCTTCGGGTTGTGGACGCAAAAGCCAGGCTGCGACTTCAGCGGCGTTCCCACGGCCGGTAACTACCAGGGCGCTGACCGTCCGGTCTGGATGGATTTGATCGGCCCGGATGCCGCGCCCAATGCGCCGGTCTACCTGCAATCCGCGGGCGCGGCGGTGTTCACGAACATCTGCGTCAACTGCCACGGGCCCGAGGCCGACGCCAAGGGCCTCCTTGCCGACGAGGTTTCGCTCTTGACCGGCGGCGACGCGCGCGTGGCGAACTTCCGCATTGGTCTGTTCGGGCCCGAGGGCCGGCCCGGCGCCAACCGGGACCGCGTGTTCGGCTCCCTGGTCCCGTCAGCCACCTCCGATGAGGCCGGCGCGCGCTACCTCGCGTGGATGGCGCTCGGCGGAACCACCAAGCTGATCCCGCAGTCCCTGCTGAACGTCGTCGCGACCACGCCGATCCTGGGGGAAAAACGCTCCAACGTCGGCACCGCGGCCTCGGCAAACATGCTGCAGCTCGCCCAGGAACTGTGCCGGCACACACTCCTGGCGGAGGGATTCCAAGAGGGACCGTTGCTCGGCGGCGATGATCCCATCGGCGAGAGCTTTTTCACCCGCGGGCCGCTCGGCTGGACGAGCCATGCGCTCACCAAGAAGAACGGCGATGCCGAGCTGTGGTTCAGGGTGTGCAGCCTCAACAACCGCCCGGTGGTCCGCGTGGCGTCGGCGTATGGCTGGTCCGAGGCGACCAGCCCCCACGATCTGCACATCAGCGTCGGAGAATCTCTGTTCTGGGGCGCCGGCCCAAACGGCGAAGAGGTTTACCCGCGCACAGCGCCCGTGCTCGACCAGCGCGGTGATCTCGCCTACGGCTTGACCCCCGATAACCTGTTTCCCGTTTGCTTGCGTCAGCCCGCGGGGGATCCCGGCCAACCGGGCACCCAGGCCTACTTCGCCGAACGGTTTCGGACCAGCCATCTCGTGAACAACAAGAACGCGATTCCTTATTGTCCCCAGGCTCTGTTCGTCCCCGGCGACGGCGATCCCGATCCGAACACGGGCGTTGCCCCTCTGAAATGGCAGCTTCCCTCCGAGAGCATGGGCGGTGAGATTGTTTCCGCGGCCGCCGAGGCCTGGGCGGCCAGAGGCGCCATCAACGCGGGGCTGGGCGTGTTTCTCTACGTCGACCAGCTATCCAAGGGGGCGACACCAAAGCCCGCGTACAACCATTGCGAGCTCCTACGCCATTGACGCTCTCCAGAGTCACCGCGCACTCGGACGCCGCTGTCGAAGTTGCTGCCGCTCGACCGCGTCGCCGCCCGAGGTGGCCGGTGCTGTTTTGGTCGGCGCTCTTTCCCGGGGCCGTCACGTTGGTAGTGCTGCGCACTCTCATCCCCTCGCGCATGGAGGGTGGATCCGGCGGCCTTTGGGCGTTGCTCGCGCGCGTCGGCGACGAGCATCCGCTGATCCTCGGCGTGGCCCTGTTCTTGATCTTCTCCGAAACGACCAAGTATTGGTACCGGCGCCTCGGGGCCAAGGCAGCGGCCACCGGCGCGGCGGGCACCGGCGCCGCCGCCCAGGCCGCCGCGGCGCGGCCGCCCCTTCGCTTCGCCGTGGTTTTGCTTGTCGTCGCCCTGGCGGCTCTCTTCGTCCGCACCAGCGTCGCCGAGATCTATCGCGTGGTCAGCCCCTCGATGGTGCCCACGCTGAACGTCGGCGATCGCTTGCTCGTCAACCGGCTGGCCTATGGCCTGAGGTTGCCGTTTTCACAGCGGAGGCTGCGCGCAAGACAACCCAGGCGGGGGGACGTGATCGTCTTTCCCAGCACGGCGGCGGGCGGAGAAGGCGGGGGTCCGAAGTCGCTCGTCAAGCGCGTGATCGGACTGCCCGGCGATGTCATCTCGTTTCGCAACGGATTCCCAATCGTCAATGGGTGGGTGGTGCCCTCCTGCGACGCGGGACCGTTCGCGAGCACGGCGGGCACCACGACCGTTCGGGGCAGACTTGCCTTGGAGCTGCTCGAGGAACGCGCCTACCTCACAGTGCGTCTGCCGCTCGACGAGACGCGACTCGACGACTACCGGGTGCCGCCCGGGGAGGTCTTCGTGATGGGCGACGATCGNNCATCACGGGCCGGGTTTCGCGCCTCGCGGCCGGAGGCTTTCGGGACGGACACCTGGACTTGCATCGAATCCTGGCCCCGCTCGACCTGGTTGTGCACGAGCCAGGTGTCGACCTCCGAACGACCGAGCAACGCCTGTCCGGGTGCGTGAACGCCCGGCGGCCAGCGTCGACCTGGCCGCCCGCGGCCCCGCCTCGGGACACCGGAGGCAAGTAGTCGACGACACAGCGGGGGTGCTAGCTGCGGGCCCAGTTGCGGGCCCAGTTGATGCCTGGGCTGATGCCTATTGCGCCGCGGAAGATTGCCCCGCGGCAGGACGGACGCGCACCCTTCGCTTCCATCCGGCCAGCGTCTGTCTGAGATCGCCCTCCAGNNTACGTATACCAGTCCTCTTTCAAGGCCAACGACTGATCGGCGTACTTCAGGCCCGCATCGTAATCCTTCTCGGTCTCCAGCATGTACCGCGCGGCGTTCGCGTAGGAGTGCCACACATTCTCGAGCTGAGTGATCTCCGATTGCATGCGCTGCTCGGTGTGGGTCGCGATCGGAATGGAGATCCGGAGCTTCTCCCACTCGAGGTCCAACGATGTCTTTTCCTC
The DNA here is from genome assembly GCA_003161835.1 of Myxococcales bacterium. Lineage (GTDB taxonomy): Bacteria > Myxococcota_A > Polyangia > Fen-1088 > Fen-1088 > FEN-1088. Next base: position 5,125 of record PMNO01000227.1, read on the forward strand.
GTCGAAATTCGAAAACAAGAAAGTCAACCGCTCGCGGGGCGGTGCGGTCCGGGCAGGAACCTTGAGCTCCACACCGACGCTGGCAGACTCGGCGCCGCCGGGCGGGTTCGCATCCTGGCCCGATCCGACGTTCGGCGCCGCCACCGGCGTCAGGATGACCTTCCACGAATCCTTGCCTGGAACGGCGGCGAAGCGATACGTCCCCGCCGCGAGCGACTTTTCGCCGACCAGCACCTCATCGCTGAAGCGAATCGTGGTGGGATGAGTCACCGAAATGTCCCATGGTTTGTCGTAGGGGACCAACGCCCCCCAGATGCGGCGGCCCTGCACCGCGGGGCTGCGGTACTCGACCGTTATCTCGGTGATGCCGACTCGTTGCGAAATCCGAGCGACGGGAGCCAGGCCCGCGAACTCCGACCCCGCCGAGGCCCGAGCCCCGAGCAGCACGGGGAGCGCCGCGACACCGAGCATCATCATTTCGAGACGAGACCTCATAGTTGCCTCACGCGTCCCTGTGGTACCATAGTAGACATGATTCCACAAGACGAGACCCGGGGACGGCCGACCCTCGCCCGCGTCCGACTGTCGGCGGTGCTCGCCTGTGCCGTCGCGGTTGCCTCGACCAACGTGGCCGCTGAAGTCGAATTGCCGCGACGGAGCCCGCGAGCGCGATTGTCTCAGCAGGTCGGCCTCACGGAAATTGCGGTGGACTATCTCAGCCCCGCCGTGCGGGGCCGGGAACTGTGGGGGGCGTCGGTGCCCTACGGCAAGGTGTGGCGCTCGGTGGAGAACCCGGGGTGGCGCATCACGTTCAGCAGACCCGTCGTACTGGGGGACGAAGCGATCCCCGCCGGCGCCTACTCCTTGCTCGCCATCCCGTCCCCTGACCATTGGGTGGTCATCGTCAATCGAAACGCGAATCTCATCGAAGAGGGCCGCGACTACAAGGCCGATCTCGATCTCGCGCGCGTCAAGGTGCCCGTGCAGCCAACCGCCGCGCGGGAGCGATTGACGTTCCTTTTTTCGAACTTCACCGAAGACGAGGCTTCGCTCAACCTCGAATGGGACAAGGTGCGTGTGTCGATCCCCATTCGCCTGCACACGAGACAGCAGGTGGTGGAGGGCATCAAGGCGCTGGAAGGCACGTGGCGCTCGTACGCGGACGTGGCCCTTTACATGCTCGAGACCAAGAAAGACTACGAACGGGGTCTTCTCTACATCGAGCGATCACTCGCCCTTGAGCAAAATTCTTACAATAGCGACATCAAGGCGGCGCTGCTGGAGGCGGCTGCCGCGGCTCGCGAGGGCCGGCAGAACCTGCGCGGGCGGGGCGACAAGGTCCATCGCTCGAATCAGAGGATCGATCGCGGCACGGGCCCGGAGATCGACAGGTCCTTCCCCTCAGGTGGCGGAACACCGACAGCCGATCGCGACGCGTCCGTTCACGTCAAGGGTCACGGGGAGGCGCAGCGTGCGCTCGTCCCCCCGGCGGTTGCGTTCTCCTCCGACGCCCCCATCGAGCTCACCGAGGAGCGTCCTGTTCGCGAGCGCCGCCGCGGCGTCGAGTTGGCCGAAACACAGAGGCCGGTCGACATCGCCCCGGTCATTCACAAGGGGGCACCCGAGATCCAGACTTGCTACCAGCGCGTTCTCCGACAGATCCCGGCCCTGACGCGCGGAAAGATCACGGTCTCGGTGAACGTCGGCGTGTCCGGATTCGCGACGAGCGTGGACCTGCGCACGCCCACGGCGTTCCGCGTGCTCGATCCATGCCTGCGCGAGGTCGTATCGCGCTGGGAGTTTCCTGCTTCGCCCACCAGCTACCGAGCCGAGTTTCCGATCGTGCTGCAGGGCACGGAATAGCGAGGCGCACCCCGCGGACCCGTTGCCCACCCGGGGCAACGAGTGTCTTTTATACCGTACGTATGTCCTTGATAGTTGGAAAGGCGCTTCCACCGATGGTAAGGTCCCCGACCATGACCAGGCAGTTCGTTCCGTCTCGTTGGTTGCAAGGCCTCATGCTGGCTGGGTTCGCATGCGCCGGGGCCTCCTGCAAGGACCCAGGGGCCACGTTCGCCTTCGACGCCGCGGTCGTGGGCGACGCCACCGCGACGGACGGCAAGGATGCGGCGGGCGGTGGCGCGGGCACTCAGGGAGCCGGCGGCGCGATTGTGAGCACGGGCGGTTTTTTTGGCGGTAGCGGCGGGTTTCAAGGCAGCACGGGCGGGTTGCCCGCGTCGGGCGGAGCGTCGGCCACCGGTGGCACCGTGGGCACGGGTACGGGTACGGGTGGTGCAGGCGGTGTTGGGGCGACCGGAGGCGTGGCCGGAGGCACGACCACAGGTGGCCGAGGCGGCGGAAGCGCGACAGTCGGCACCGGCGGTGCCACATCGAGTGGGGCGGGCGGTGCGGGCACGGGCGGTACGACCGCGGGTACCGGCGGTACGACGACCGCGGGTTCGGGCGGCGCCAGCTCGAACGGAACCGGTGGTGCGGGCGCGACGGGCGGAACGACCGCGGGTACCGGCGGCGCGACCACCGCAGGTACGGGCGGCGCGACCGCCGCGGGCACCGGCGGCGCGACGGTCCAGGTGATCCTCGATCCGACCAAGCTGCTGATGGCCGCGGACTTCGAGCTCAACAGTG
>PMNO01000724.1 GCA_003161835.1 Myxococcales bacterium
CCGAAGGGCGCCGTATTCCATGGCCTCGACGGCGCTTTGGACCGCAGGGCCTCCCGTCATGATGATCACGGGGACGTCCAGATCATACTCGCGCACCGCGCGCAGCAATTCGAGGCCGCTCATGCCGGGCATCGAAATGTCGCTGATGATGACGTCGAACGCCGTCTTCCGGAATCTGGCGGCCGCCTCGGCACCGTCGTGGGCGACCTCGACCGTGTAGCCGGAGGCGGTGAGATTTCGAGCGTATCCCCGCGTAATGGTAGGCTCATCGTCGACCAGCAGGACGACCCCCCGCCGCGCTGGATCCACATCGTCCACGGGAGGCACCATTTCGAGCGGAAGGCGGGCTGGAATTGCCATGCTCCTGACAGCATCGGCGGCTCTTCGGGATTGATTGAGGGGCGAGGGCAAACTCTGTTATATCTTCCGTCCGCCCGCGAAACGGCGGGTCACACAAGCTGCAGGAGACTACGCCCAAGATGAGCGCCATCGAACGGGAGGTCATGGAACCTCGCGAAAAGACACGAAGTGTCGAGAAAGCCCAGCTGCTGGAGTACTACCGCCAGATGCTGGCTATTCGCCGGATGGAGGAAGCGCTGGCCAAGGCCTATTCGATGCGCAAATTCGGCGGATTTCTGCACCTGTACATCGGTCAGGAATCCGTCGCCGTGGGTTCGATCGCCGCCCTTCGACCCGACGACTACGTCTTGGCCACATACCGGGAGCACGCCCACGCGTACGCCAAGGGCATGGGGGCCAAGGAAATCATCGCCGAGTTGTTCGGAAAGCGCACCGGCGCCTCCAAGGGCCTCGGCGGGTCGATGCACCTCTTCGACGCCGCGCGGAACTTCCTGGGGGGCTACGGAATCGTCGGCGGACACATCCCGCTCGCCACCGGGACCGCCTTTGCATCGAAGTATCGCAACGATGGCCGGGTGACGTTGTGTTACTTCGGGGACGGGTCGGTGGCACAGGGCGCCTTTCACGAGGCGTTGACCCTGGCGTCCCTCTGGAAGTTGCCCATCGTCTTCATCTGCGAGAACAACCTCTATTCGATGGGCACTCCGCTCCACCGATCGATGTCGGTGCTGGATGTCTCGCAAAAAGCCCTGGCGTACGGGATTGCCCGCGACCGGTTCGAGGGCGAGGACGTCATCAAGGTGCGCGACCGCGTGGGCGAGGCCATCCGGCGCGCGCGCAACGAATCGCTGCCCACCTTGATCGAGATCATCACGTACCGCTATCGGGGACATTCGATGTCGGACGCCGGCCTCTATCGGACCAAGGACGAGGTCGACGAGTGGAAGAAGCGCGACCCGGTGACCATTGGCCGCGAGTTCTGCGAGCGCGCGCAGGTAGACGAAAAGGAGCTCCTGGCCATCGAGGAAGGCGTCAGGCGCGAGATCGAGGAAGCCGTCGCATTTGCCGACGCCAGTGGCGAGTTGACATTCGAAGAACTCGAGCAGTTCACGTACAAGGAGTAAGGACCCGATATGCCGCAGATCGCTTTTCGCGAAGCTCTCAACCAGGCCATGGTCGAGGAGATGGAGCGTGATGACCGTATTTTCCTTATGGGCGAGGAGGTTGGTCACTACAACGGCGCCTACAAGGTCTCCAAGGGCATGATGGACAAGTTTGGCGAGCGGCGCGTGATTGACACGCCGATCGCCGAGGGAGGGTTCGCCGGTGTCGGCATCGGCGCCGCCATGGTCGGCCTCCGACCCATCATCGAATTCATGACTTGGAATTTCTCGCTGGTGGCCGCCGATCAGCTGATCAACAACGCCGCCAAGATCCGACAGATGTCCGCCGGGCAGTTCACGCTGCCCATCGTGTTTCGGGGGCCGGGCGGCTCGGCGCATATGTTGGCCGCGCAGCACAGCCAGTCGACGGAAGCNNCCCGTGGTCTTCATCGAGGGGGAGATCACCTACGGCGACGTGGGCGAGGTTCCCGAGGGCGAGTACCTGATCCCGCTGGGGGTGGGCGACATCAAGCGCGCGGGCACCGACATCACCATCATCGCCTGGTCAAAGATGGTGCGGATCGCCCTGCAGACCGCCGAGGCGCTGGCTCTCGAAGGCATCCAGGCCGAGGTCGTCGATCCGCGCACCTTGCGGCCATTGGATGAAGAGCTGCTGGTCTCTTCGGTCAAGAAGACCGGACGAGCACTGATCCTGGAAGAGGGCTGGCCCTTCAACGGCGTGGGCGCCGAGATCGCGTATCGCATCGGGCGGCGCTGTTTCGACGATCTGGACGCGCCCGTCGAGCGATTGACAGGATCGGACATGCCGATGCCCTACAATCACCACCTCGAGGAACTGTGCGTTCCCACGGCGCCGCGAGCTGTTGCGGCCGCCAAGAAGCTTCTGTACCTCGATTAGACAAGGACTTGAAGTAATATGGCTCAAATAGTCGATATGCCTCAACTTTCTGACACCATGCGCGAGGGTGTCTTGCGCAAGTGGCGGAAGAACGAGGGCGAGCAGATCAAGCCCGGCGAATTGTTTGCCGAGGTCGAGACCGACAAGGCGACGATGGA
>PMNO01000008.1:0-4740 GCA_003161835.1 Myxococcales bacterium
CCGGGCGTTTGCTTCGCCGCGCCCACGTCGATCACGGTGGCCGCGATCGCCGCGCACATGTTTTCGGTCCCGGCCCGGTAAAAGAGCGTGGGTCGATTGGGCAACACAGGGAGCGTGGAGCCCCGCCCGTAGCCGTCGGACGGCAAGCCCGAAACAATCTGGGGAACGGTCGCCTGCAGCTGCTTCTTGGTGACGGCGTCGAGGCCACAGATATCCTTGAGCCCCAGGCGATTGTTCAACGCCGCGCACAGATGATCGCGCCGCGACACNNAGGCACGGCGCCGAGTTGACGTAGGTGCACAACTTCTGCGCCCAGGACTGCGCGAACAGGGGGTGCGTGGACAGCGCGGCGCCCATGTCTGCCATGCTGCCGACGGGTTGGACAACGCCCTGGAAGCTGAACATGCCCTTCTGCGCGGCCAGCGTTGAGTCGGCCTGATTGTGATAGTTCCACGAATACGTCGCCGCGAAGATCGAGCGCAAAGGATCAAGCGTTTGGTGACAGGCGTAACAGTCGGGCCGAGCGGCGTGCGCGAGGTCTATCCCAGGCGGCGGATTTCCAGGCGTCTTCGTCGCGTCGTTGCCGTCGACCTGAGCGCCGAGCGCGACGATCAACGTCTGATTCATGGTGACGCGCATCTGGTTGCTGATGTTGGTCTGCCAGTTCGCGAAGAAGGCGGGCGTGCTGTAGAAACCCGCGCGCGGGATCGACAGCACCAGCTCGTTCGCGGCGCGCAGCGCCGGCAAATCGTAGAAATTGGTGACCGCCTCGCCTGGCTTCGGTTGTCGGATCGTGACCATGGTCCAATCCGTGAAGTCCCCGGTGGTCAATTGCGGGCCCGCTGCGCTTCCGCCCGATGGGGGACACTGGACNNATGGGATCCTCGGTGCATCCCGCCACGAGCGCGTTGTTGGTTGCGACGTCGGGGTTGTACCAGTGCATGTAGTTGGCGCTGGCGGGATCCAGGGTATCCGCAATCGGAATCGGCCCCTGCGCGGTCCCGACCGAAATGGTCAGACCGGGGTGCGCTTGCTTGAACCGGTCCGTCACCTTGCCCGCGTCGTCGACCTGCCACACGTCAAGGAACGCATAGAGTTCCTTCAACGCCGTGGTCAGCATGTATCGCGGCGTGGTCACGCCGTCCGCCAGAGGTCGGCCGTCGGCGATGAGTTGGATCATCGTCAGCGCGAAACTCTGCTGCGCGTTCTGCACCAGCAGGGGCGTTGTCGTGGCGTTGATGCTGATCTGTTTCGGGTAGGCCTGGTCCGCGAAATCGACCGCCGTCACCTGGGTTTGCTGGAAGGCCAGCTCGAAGAAGCGTTTCATTTTCTGCTGATACTCCGGCAGCTGCATCCATCCCTGGATCATGGTCTTCAGCTGCGTCGGATCCGCCTGCACCTGCTGAACCTCGGCGTCGGTCGGCGCCAAGCCGACCAAGATATTTTTCACCTTGGCGACATAAGTTGCGGGCGGATCGGCCTGAAACGGGACGGCCACCGGGGCCCCGTCGGGTTGCTCCGCGACCGAACCATCGGGCTGTCCCGTGACCCCCGATGGCGCGCCATGCTTGTCGGAGCACCCTGATGCAGTCGCCAACCAAGCGACGAGCGACGCCGCGCCGGCACTGTGCGCCCACCTTCTCCCTCGTCTTTTTTCTCGAATCAACATGTTGGTTGTGGCTCCTTCGCGTTCGTCCGGCGACGTCGAGCGATTCCGCCACCTGCGCGTATCGGCCCTTTCGCCACGTTCTTCATTCCGGCGATCGTGTCACGTCGGAGGGCTCGATGCTCACGCCGATGGGTTTCCCCAGCGTTGCGGCTGCGTAAAGATCTGTAAACGTGACGCGCCGGGCGAACCAGCGAAAAGTTGCCCACAGCCAAACTCCCCCCGACAATCGAGTGGGAAGGAGGTGGCCCAGATGCCTACAGTCGGAACAACCGAGGCGAACGCCTCGCTCGCCGGTGCGTACGAAAGAACTCTGGTCGGATACGCGCCCGCGCCCGTACCGCTCCGAGAGTCGCCGCTCATCGTTCTCATCGAGGGGCCCGATTCTCCGGGGTCCGCCGAGGGTTCTGACCAGCTCGAACGTCGCAATCCTCGATCGCGACGTCAACCCATCAACCGGGGGCGCGATCTGAGCCGGCGCTTCTTCGAGGAGGGCGACCGGCAGCAACAGGCGGGATGGGAGGCCTCGCCACTGGCGGAGGCCCCGGACGCGACCGTCCGCGCGCTTCATTTCGATTCATTCGATCAAGTTCCGAGGCGACGCGCCGCAGGGGTCGTGGTCACGGTCGTGGCGCTGGGCTTCGTCGCTGGGTTGGCGGCGTGGGGCCTGTCCGGGCCTTCTGGCTTGGACAAACCCCCGCTCGGGGACACGGGGCCCACCCACCAGGATCCCGTATTGTCGCTCGCTGTCTCGGCCCCGCCGGCCGTTCGCGCGGCGATCACCGTCACGCCGTCAGGTGCGGAAGCGACCCTGGCATCGATGAATGAACCCGCGGCGAACGAACCCGCGGCGATCTCGGCGCTCCCTGAGGCGGCACCCCTGGCGGCCTCGATCGCACCGCCCCCATCGGGGTCGTCCCCGTCGGCCGTGACTTCGACCGCGCCGGGTCCGTCCGAAGTCCAGGTCAAGGTCCAGGCCAAGGCCAAGGCCCAGACTGCGAGCAGCCGACCCGCGGTCGCTCGGCCCACCGTCGCTCGTCACGTTCAGAGCACGGCGGGCCGGACGACGCCCAGGCCCCGCCGTTCGCCCCCCGCAACCCCGNNCGACCGGATTTGCGGAGCCCGGGGACATTGTTCCGGAGGCCCCGGCAAGGGGAGCTGGTTCGGTCCCCGACACGACCTCCTCGATTCTCGATCCGCCCGCCGCGGTCGCTCCCGTTCAAGAAGCGGGCGCGATCATCAATGCGGCCGAAATCGACCCTTCCACCCCGGTTCGCTGACTGCTGCGGGCGATTTCGGCGCCGCCGTCACGCCGAACAAATAGTTGTTGACAGTGGACGTGCCAACAGTGGTAGGACTGCCAAACGTTTTTGCCCAATTGCTAGTCACATTTGTGTGACGGGCCGCACGTCAAACATTGCCGCTTCAGCTCTGGAGGATCAAACATGATTGGTACCGTCGGATTGGTTTCGCGTCGTTTGGGTCTGTGTTTGATTCTCACAACCGCGATCGTCGGATGCGGTGGTAGCGATAGCACTCCGGCCAAAGATGCGGGAACCGGCGGATCAGGTGGAAGAGACGCCGGCGCTGGAACTGGCGGCGCCGGAACGGGCGGCGCCGGGCACACGGGCGGCGTGACGGGCAGCGGTGGCGCGCCTATGACCGGTGGCGCAACAGTCGTGACTGGAGGCTCGGGCGGAACGGCAACCACAGGTGGGGCAGGCGGCACCGTCGCCACGNNCGTCGCCACGACGGGCGGCGCAGGCGGAACTGCAACCACGGGCGGGGCAGGCGGAACGGTTGCCACGACGGGCGGCGCCGGCGGAACGGCAACTACTGGCGGAGCCGGCGGCACTGTCACCCATACCGGCGGCGCGGGGGGAATCGGAGGCGGGACCGGCGGTACGGCCGGAGGGACGGCCGGCGCGGGCGGAGGCGGCGCCTGCACGACGGCAGCCACCTGCCCTGCTCCAGCGGGCGGAAACGGAGTGGCCGCCTGTACCGGCGGAATGTGCACGGTCACCTGCAATACCGGGTATCACCGCTGCGGGAACGTGTGCGCGCTCAACGCGAGTCCTTTGTCGTGCGGCACGACGACCACCACGGCGTCGTGTACTCCGTGCGCGGTCCCGGCCAACGGCACCGCGACCTGCGACGGGACGCCTCTGGCCTGCGGGGTCAACTGCACAACCGGCTATCACCTGTGCGGAGACACGTGCGTCATCAATGGCAGCACCAGCATCGCTTCGTGCGGCAATAGCTGCACGGTGTGCACGGCGCCCACAAACGGCACCGTCACGTGCGGGGGCACCCCGCTCGGTTGCATTCGCGCCTGTAACGCCGGCTATCACCTGTGCGGCCAGACCTGCGTGGTCGACAACAGCCCGTCCGTGACGTCGTGCGGAAACATGTGCACCGTCTGCGCCGACCCAGCCAATGGCTCGCCGAACTGTGGCGGCGGCCCTCCTCTGACGTGCGGCATCACCTGCGACGCGGGCTTCCACGGATGCCCCACCGTCAACCCCACGATGTGTTCTCCGAGCACCAGCGTGAATAGCTGCGGCACCAGCTGTATGCCCTGCGCTCCCCGAGCCAACGCGACCGTCGCTTGCGTCGGGGGAGCTTGCACGTACACCTGTGCGGCTGGGCGCCATGCGTGCAGCGGCGTCTGCGTTCCCAACGACTCGGATGCCTTCTGCGGCACNNCCACCGGATCCGAACGCGCACCCCGTCTGCACCAACGGAGCGTGTAGCACCGCCTGCGACACCAACTTCTGCAAGAAGACGGCGAACGGCACCTGCCTCTCGAACGTTCTTGCGACGAGCTGCGGAGCTGCCTGCACAACCTGCCCGGGCCCGACGGGCACCACCCCACACGGCATGGCCTCCTGCAAGACAAGCGGGACCGCCGATCCGGTCTGCGACATCACCTGCGACACCGGGTACCACCTTTGCGGAACGCTCTGCCTTCCCAACAGCGACCCATTGCACTGCGGATCCTTGTGCACCTCTTGCACAGCGCCTCTCCCGACCGACGCCACCGGTTACAGTTGTGAGATCGTGGCGCCGGCCAC
>PMNO01000008.1:4746-5315 GCA_003161835.1 Myxococcales bacterium
ACAGCCCCGAGTGCCTCCGACAAACGGAGGAGGCGTTCGGGGCGCCAGTGCTTCTTCGCGCGATCCCGCCGTCGGCATAACACCTTACGCGTTGAGCGCAGGTGGGCTTTGTACCTTGCCTAAACAGGCGGGTCCTGGGATTGTCCTCCCATGCGGGAAATGCGTCGTCCGGAGGCTGCCGCACCGGCGGCCAGGTTCGTGTGGTGCGCGATCGTCGGAACGACTTTCTTGGCCGCCTGCTCAGGTGGAACGGCGGCCCCCGCCGGGACGGGCGGCAGCAACGCCGCGAGCGGTGGCTCGGGTAGCGGTACGGGAGGCGCGGCCTCGCCCGGCACCGGTGGGACAGTTGCTCCGGGCACCGGCGGCAACGGCACGGGCGGTGGCGTTTCACCCGGAACGGGGGGTGCGATAGCCGCGAGTTCGGGAGGAGCGGGACCAGGTGGGGCCGCGGCGGCCGGTGGCATCGGCACGTCCTCAGGCGGTGCTACCGCAGGTATCGGAGGGGCCGCGGGGGCCAAGCCCGGCACGGGGGGCGCGGCCGGAGGAGGAACCGGGCTGGGCGGAGCGGG
>PMNO01000560.1:0-10161 GCA_003161835.1 Myxococcales bacterium
GAACCATTCTGGATCGTGTCGCCGCAGGTCGTGTCCTGGCAGGTGCCGAGCGTGCACGCACCGCCCGCGCAGTCGGCCGGTGCGACGCAGGCTTTTCCGTTGGCGCATTTCGTGGAACAAGAACCTCCGCAATCCACGTCGGTCTCGGAGCCGTTCTTGACCGTGTCTGCACAGCTNNGCGGTTTCGTTTTGGTTCTTGACGCCGTCGGTGCAACTCGGAACGACGCATTTGCCTTCCACGCACACGTCGCCCCGACAGTCCCGCCCGATCGCACAACCCGCCTGGGGGGGGCACGGTGCGCAAGCGGGGCCGCCACAATCAATATCCGTCTCCGACGCGTTCATCATGTGATCCGTGCACGACGGCATTTCACAAGTGCCGCCGGTGCAGACGCCGCTGGCGCAATCGCCGACCGTCAAGCAGCGCTGGCCCTGGCCGCAGGGCCCGCACTGTGTTCCGCCACAGTCCACGTCGGTTTCCTGTCCATTGGCCAGGTGGTCCGAACAACCCACGGCTTGACAGACCTCATTCGTGCACGCCGCGCCGGCGCAGTCATCTGGAACCTTGCAGGCCTTTCCGTTGCCACACTTGGTTGCACACGACCCGCCACAGTCGGTGTCGGTTTCCGAGCCGTTGGTCAGATGATCAGAGCAGGTCGCCGCCGCTACGACCGGCAGGTCATAACCACCCAGCGCGTCCGGGGCCTGGCCATCGATTGGTGGGATCACGGTGGCGGGCCCCGCCTCCGCGCGCGTGTAGACCGCGTTGCTCTTGCCTGCGCACCCCACGGCGACGAAGCCTGCGGCAATCACGGCCAGGAATCCCAAAATGCCCCCCACCGAACCACGATCGCGGGGGGACATCCTGGTTGGCTGGGCCCATGATTTCATCAAGACTCCTTGCGCGATCCGCCCCTCACGGGTGCCCGCACCGTCGCCGACACCCGTCTCTCTCTTCCCGAACCCGGACTGCTTCGTGCCGGCGCGCAACTACCGTCCGCTAGAGGCGGAATCCAAGACCGAGCACCGCGTCGACATTGAGCATCACGTTCGGTATTCCAACGTTTGCCGTCAACGAACCGAGCAAGGCCGTCGCGCCAATTTGGTAAGACACACCCCCTCCGGCCGCCAGCAAGAGCGGTCCACCCGTCACGGTGTCGACGCATGTTTCCGTACCTTGGCTCCCGCACCCGGTCTGTCCCGCGGGGTTCGGCGTCACATTGATTTTGACGACTTCGCGGATACTGCCTGCGCCAATACCCGCGCTCAGAAAGGGTCGCATTGGCCCCGACGCCGACGAGAACCAGGTGGCCTTCGCCAACACGGCGATGCCGGTGGATGGAGCGGAGCAAGAGGGCACGCAGACCTTGGTGCCGGAAGCCAGAGTGGTGGGTTGGACGGTGGTCGTACCGGTGACAAACTGGATGCGGCCTTCGAGAGAAAGCATGAAATCGGGAGACACGAAGTATCCGGCCCCGAGCAAGAGGTGGCCCAACCCCGACGGCGCGACACTGCCGGACCAGGTGCTGTCCATGAGGCTGTCCTTGTTGGCGTCGAGGTGGCCTTTGGCGATCCCCAACCCCGACCCCAAGCCCACCGAGAGCAAGACCTTGGCCCCCGAATTGGACGGGGCCTCGTCGGTCTCCTCGGCGTCGCCATCGTCGGTGTCGGTTTCGTTTTCGGACTCACCCCCGGCAGCCTTCGATGGCGTCGCCCGATTGGGCGGCCGCGCGCGCCGGGCCGCGACCTGGTTCGATGGGGATTCGGAGGCGGGCGCGGCGGCTTCGCTCTTCATGCCGGCCTTGACCTCATCGAAAACGGCCTGCACCTCCGGGTTGAACTGACCGATGGGCGCGGTGATATCGGGCTGAATCTTCAAGGCGGCCCTGAATTGTTCAACCGCCTGATCGCGCTGCTGAAATCCGGCGATCAGCAACATGCCCAGGTTGAGGTGCGAACGCGCCGCAATGGCGCTGTTCGCAAGACCGGCGGCCTCGCTGTCGCTGATGGCCTGCTCCAGCAGGGTCTTGGCCTGATCGAAGTTCAGGTTGTCAAACGCGTCGAGCGCCACCTTGTTGAGCTTCGCCACCTTGGTAGCCGCGTCCTGGGCGTTTGCCGGCCAGGCGCCGCCGGCCAGAACAATGACGATCACACACCCCATGACGCCCAGGTGTTTGGCGATGGAAGGGAACGACGGTACGTGTCGGGTGGTCAAAGAGGGGTCGCGGAGAGGCATCGGCGGGAGGTCCAGACAGCAAGGCGAGCGACGGGAAATGAGGCGATCAAAGGTTATCACAGGTTCATCTTTTTGTGCTCCGCGCGCCGCCTATTCTGAAACGAATGTGGGTTCAGAGCTTCTGGGCGGCGCTCGCGTTGGCGTTTTTCGCCTTGGCCACTCGCAACCGCTGCGCCTGCATGACCAGCAGATGCGTCTGGGTGGCGCTGGGCGGGATCACCAATGCCGCCAGATGGCGCGCGGGATCGACGACCCGATCGTCGATCCGGAGCTCGAAATGCAGATGCGGTGGGGAGAGTTGAACGCCCGTTCGGCCCACCCGACCGATCGGCTGCCCGGCCGTCACCGTCTCCCCCTCCGTCACGCTGTACGTGTCCAGATGCATGTAACAGGTGACAATGTGTCGCGCGGGTGCGTGCTCGATGCAGACGTAGATGCCGCCCGCACCCAATTTGCGCCACCGGTAGCGCGCGATGCGCGCGGGCGGGATCGATTCGCGGGGCACGTTTGGAACATTGGCCCCGGCAAACAGGATGACTCCGTCGGCCACCGCACGCACGGGCTCGCCCACCCCGGCGGCCAAATCGATGCCGCGATGGCGCCGCTTACCGCCGGCGCGATCCTCGCCCGGACCGCTGCTCGCGACCCGGGGAGCGCCCTCCAACGGCGAAAGCATCGTGAGTCCGAAGCTGGTTTTCGTCGTCGGTTCGGGGGTCTGTTGATAGAAGGCGATGAGNNGTTCTCCGCCGGATCGAGCAGGGCGGGCAGCCGCCATTCATCCTTTTCCCCGGGAGGCGCGGGGGCGCCGGGGCTGCGGTACATGGCGGGCTGGATGCGCAGCAAACCGGCGCCGAGGCGGGATTCACGGCCGGCCTTGCAGCTGCTTTGCACGAACATCAGCCCGGCCAGCAAGAATGGGTCGACCTTCGCTTCGGTGGCGGCAGATTGAACGAGATCACCCAACGGTGGTCCGCCGGCGCCATCGGCGGCGGTAGCGGTTTCCGCGGCCGGCTCGGTGACGGGACCGCGCGCGCACAAGTGCGCCACGCTGACGCGAAAGCGCTGCGGATCGATCGGCGCCGGTTCGGCCGGTTCCGCTGGCCACCGCCCCAGATCGCGAAGTTGGTGTGCGGGTGGCGGGGCGATCGGGGGCTGACGGGCGGTCCATGGCCGCCGCGCCGCTCCCGCCGGCATCGGGAAGGCGGCGGCCAACGCGATTGCCAACAGGACTCGTGCGATATCGCGCGACAAGGCTCTATTTATCTCACGTTTTTGGTTACAGATGTATCGCCTAAATGCGCGGGCCGCCCCAATTTGTCGTGACGGGATGGGGTAGGCTGCGCCGGACAGCCCCGCAGCCATGACACCACCGCCGATAGCGCCTTCCCGCCGCTCCCGGGTCTTTCGCGATCCCGTTCACGGCGATATCACGTTTCCGCGGGGGCCGTTTCAGCACCTGCTGGAGCAGGTCATCGATACCGAGCTGTTCCAGCGGCTGCGCGGCATTCGACAAACGGCGGTCATGAATTTGGTTTTTCACGGCGCCGAACATTCACGGTTCGCCCATTCGATGGGCGCCGCGCACGTGGCCGGCCTGATGTTGGAATCCGCGGCCCAGAACAGCGGATTCGAGATCTCGGTGCGGGAGCGCGAGGAAACCATCTTGGCGGCGCTGCTTCACGATGTGGGGCACGGGCCCTTTTCGCATTCGCTGGAAGAGATCATCGGTCCGGCGTTCGCGCACGAACGCATGTCCGTGCGCATCCTGACCTCACCCGGGTCCGAGATCTGTCGTTTGCTTTCCGACTACGATCCGGCCCTGCCCGACCGACTGCGCGCCTTCATAGAATACGCCTCGCCAGGAACGGGGGGTCGCCGACACTGGACCCATCAGATTGTGTCGAGCCAGCTGGACGCCGACCGCCTGGACTATCTGGCGCGGGATGCGTTGATGGCCGGTATCCGAACCCACACCTTCGATCTGGGACGCCTGGTGCGGTCCTTGGTGGTGATCGATGAAGATCTGGTCGTGGACGCGCGGGCGCAGGACATCGTCGAGGCGTTCTTGCTGGCGCTCGATCAAATGTACGGGACCGCGTACTACCACAAGACGGTGCGGGCGGCGTCGCTGCTGCTCGAGGCGACCATCCGGCGTGCCCTGGACCTGGCGCGCGACGATCCCACCGGCGCATGGCGCGATCAGCTGTTTGCCGTGCGGGGCGGCCGAAAGGACGCCTTCTACGCGCTGTTGACCGAAGGCGACCGGATCGCGTTGGACGATTTTGTCCGCCTGGACGAGGCCTATGTGATGTCCCTTTTCAGTCAGTGGCGGGACGCCCCCGATCCGACCCTGTCGGAACTGGTTTCCGCTCAGAGGACGCGCCGGTTTCCCAAGATGGTGCGGTTGCCGATCGAAACCAAGGCATTCTCCTCCGCCGAGTGGATCACGGCGGCGAACGAAGCGGCCGCGATTTTCAAACACCGTTTCCCCGATCGCGATCCGCGCTATTACGTCCATTTCGACGAGCCCGAACGACTGTCGTACAAGCGCTACTCCCCCGGAGGCGGGGCCGAGCCCATTCGCCTCACGGCCGCCGGCGGCACCGCGCGACCCATCGAATCGGATCCGCGAAGCATCGCCAACAACCTGTCCAACCGGCTGTACGTCCCGCGCTTGTTCGTGCCCGAACAGATACGCGACGAGGTCGAACGCAAGCTGGGGACGTCGCCTGGGCCGGCATGAAGAACCCGCAGATGCCGCCGACCGCCGCACGAAAACACGGCCGGGGTGACGAGGTCGGGTGACCTCAGCCGCCCGCGCACGGGCTGAAAGAACCTTTGTCGCAGCTGGTGGCGCAATTGGCCTCCAGCATGAAAGCCTCGAGCTCGGTGGGCTGCCCCCGCACCACCGCGCGCGACTGGGGGGCCGGAGAATCGATCGACGTCGCCGATGCGCCGATCGGCACGTCGTTCCCGCTGGCGTCGACCGGAACCAGGGACATCAGGTACTGCCCCGGTGGCACCAAGAAGGGCGTTGCACCGGTCTTTCGATCGCACGCGAAGCGGCATTCATCCAGCCCGGCGCACGGCTGACTCGCCCCATCGGGATCGGAGACCAGATTCAGGCGGACGAAGGCGATGCTCGGATCGGCGCACTTGCAGTCCGTGATGGCGCGTCCGTCGCGGGCGAAGATTGCCCAGGACACCTCGACCGCGCCTCCGTTGATTTCCACGCAGCCCGGGCTGCTCGCGCCGACGAACGTCCAGGCCCAAGCCACGGCGACCCAGCGGAGGTGGCGTGTTGCGCGTCCCATGCGCGATGGACGCTAGCAGCGCCCCCCGAAGCCCGCAACGGCGCTCCGGCTCACGCCGAGCGACTGGCAAGAACCTGTTCCTCGGTACAGAATCGGGTCATGATCTTTCAGCCGCAGAAGCTGGCTCTTCCTCGCCCTGAACAGGCTCTGCCCGGTCGGCCTGAGAAGATAGCTGTCCCGGAAAAACACTTCGTTCTGGGCACCCGCCTGATCCCGCCGTTTCCCGATGGGATGCGCCTCGCGCTTTTTGGGATGGGGTGTTTCTGGGGCGCCGAGAAAGGATTTTGGAACGAGCCGGGCGTCTACAGCACGTCAGTCGGGTACGCCGGCGGGTTGACGCCCAACCCCACTTACCGCGAGGTGTGTTCGGGACTGACGGGCCACACCGAGGTTGTGCGGGTGGTGTTCGATCCACATGCGATCTCCTATGAGCGCTTGCTGGCGCTGTTCTGGGAGGGTCACGATCCCACCCAGGGCATGCGGCAAGGGGGCGACGTTGGCACGCAGTATCGATCCGCCGTGTACACCCACGACGACGAGCAGGCCCACACCGCTCGCGCATCGCGCGCGCTCTATCAAAAAGCGCTGAGCGAGGCGGGTCAGGGCGACATAACGACCGAGCTCGGCGCCGCGCCGGAGTACTTCTACGCGGAGGACTATCACCAGCAGTACCTGGCCAAGAACCCCGACGGATACTGCGGTCATGGCGGTACCGGTGTCGCGTGCCCGATCGGGGTTCTGGGCGCGCGCGCGGTGAAGTCCTAGCGCCTCGGCTAGCTCCGATGGTGCTCAGGTTCCGACTCCGCGGCAGGTGCGTCGGGTGAATTAAGCGGGGTCGCGGCCAGGTGGAGGCGGTCACGCCGGATGCGCAGGATCTCGCGCGCGACGATCTGAATCGTCGCGGCGGCCGGGACCGCCACCACGGCGCCGAAGATGCCCCCCAATTCACTGAAGAAGAGGATCGCGAGCACCACGACCAGGGGATTCACGTGTACGGTGCGTCGGAAAATGATGGGCGACAGCACCTGCCCCTCGAACTGCCCGTAGGCCAAGAAATAGATACCGCAGGCGATACCGGTGCCGGTCCCGCCCGTCGCCAGCGCGATCAGGGTGACGGTCGTCCCGAGCACCACCGGCCCCGCGTAGGGGATCAGACTGCTCAGACCGCTCACGATTCCCATGGGGAGGAAGAAGGGGACACCCGCGATCGCCAGGAAGATCGTGGTGAGCGTGGCGTTGACCAGGCAAATGAGACCGAGGCCGAGCAAGTAGCCGCCAATGGATCGGTAAATCTTTTCCATGAGGGCCGTGTACAGGGAGCGGCGCTGAGGGAGGGTTTCGCGCAGGAACTCATGCACCAGCTCACCTCCGAAGATCAGCATGAAGATCGTCAGGATCACGACGGTCGCCACCGCCGCCACCGCACTCAACACGCCGCCGAGCACCGCCAGCACGGGTGCGGCCGCTCCCTCCAACATTTTTGGCAACTGGCGTTCAAAGTCCGCCAGTTGCCGAGCGATGTGGATCCGATCATCCACGCCGTGGAACAGGCGCGTGGAGCGAACCGCCAGGAAGATGTCGGGTAGCCGCAGGAACAGCGCCTTACCCTGGCTGACGGCCACCGGAATGACCGTGAAACCCAATCCGACGATGACCCCGCCACACGCCAGGAGCACGACCGCGATCGCCGGGCCCCGCGGCAGGCTCCTCCGTTTCAGGAGAGACACCCCGTGGTCCAATGCCACCGCGATCATCAGCGATGCGATCGCCAACGTGAGCGCCAGCATGGTTCGGCCGACGAAGCTCACCGTCGCCCAGATGGCGAACGCTCCCAGAGTGACGGTAAAGACCGTCTTGAGCGATACCTGCGAGGGGCGCGGCGATAGGCGGGGCGAGGGGCGCGGGTCGACCGGCGGGGGATGAGTCACGGGAACACCGACTGCATCCTAGCCTCAGTCTTGATCTAACGGAATCAAACGGTGAAGGCGCAGGCCCCCCACACAGGCCCGCCCCCCCCTCGCGCCTCTCCTCGACAGACATTGCGGTCGCCGCCGGGGTATACGACACTGCCAACCCCATGACGACTGAGAGACGGGCGCAAATCGGAAAGATGGTCGGGTTCACGATTCCGGCCGCGGTGTCCTTGCTCGTGGATCAGGTCACCAAACAGTGGGCGCGGACCGCGCTCGGCCCCGAGGGGTCCGGCAAGATGCGCTCGGTCATCGGCAAGGCACTGACGTTCCACTACGCGGAGAACCCGGGCATCGCTTTCAGCATGTTCCGCGATCTGCGCGGAGGGAGGTTCGTGTTGGCGGCGCTGGCCGTCGCGGCGCTCGTGATGGTGATTCGCTACCTCAAGGGAACCGATCCCGCCCACCGGCGGCTGCACATTGCCTTGGGGCTGATCGCCGGTGGCGCGGTCGGCAACCTGATAGATAGGTTGCTCTATGCCCGGGTGGTGGATTTCATCCTGGTCGACCTGGATGTCTGGCCGCTGGATCCGTGGCCGGTGTTCAACGTGGCGGACATCGTCCTGGTGGTCGGCGTCGGCTTGATCGCCCTCGATGTTCTGGTCAACCGGGGCCGACAGGACGGCGCTCCGGCGGGCGGCATCACCAGTTGATACTGTCCAGGTAGACGGATCCGTTCCAGGCCGCCGAGAGGTTGATCTTAAGGCCAAATCCTGCGATGGGGCCTGAGGGATTGGGAACCTTGACCGTGATTGTGTTCCAAGCACCGACGGTCAGACTGCTGGTTGGGGTGTATGTGCCCGTCCACAGGTAGTTGGGCGCACCTTCCAGCACGTAGGGCTGCACCGCTTCGACGGTTGATACCGAGGGAACGAACACGTGGAACGTCACTGTCGCGCCCGCCGGGATTGCGGGATTGGGTACCGCCGCCACCTGATACATGCTGGGCCCGGACGCCGCCATCGTCGCCGCCAGCGAAGCCTGGCCCGCAAAACGCACCACCGTGCTTCTTGCGATGGACGCGAAAGCGGGCGTGTTTGCGGCGGCGGCCCACCCTTGGGCGGAGGTGCCGCTTTCGAAGCTGTATCGCGCGGTATCCGGTTGCGTGCCGCCCGTGCCCATACCACCGGTGCCCGAACCACCGGTTCCCATGCCGCCCGCCCCCGCTCCGCCATGTGCTGCCCCACCGGTGCCGGCTCCCCCGGTCGCGGGGACGCCGCCGGTGCTCGCACCGCCCGTGCTCGTGCCGCCCGTGCTCGTGCCGCCCGTGCTCGCGCCGCCGGTGCTCGCGCCGCTCCCGCCCATCTCCGGGCTCCCGCCCGATCCCATTCCACCCAGTCCCTCGCTACCCCCGGTTCCGTCGGCTGTGATGCCGCCAGAGCCAAAGAACCAACCGCCCGTACCGGGTGCCTCCACCAAATCGACGTCGAACCGCGCAGCCCCGTCTTGTCCGATATTCCCCGTCCGAACGTAGACCGGCGATCCGCAGCCCGCGAGCAAAAGTAGGGCGATCCCGAGTACACGTTTGACCATTCGCGAATACATCTTCGTACTCATGGGTCGGCAGGGGGTAGTGCCCCCCGCCGCCAATCCCAGCTCATATTGTGGACCGAACCGGGGCCTCAGGCGGGAATTCCGCGGACTTAACCGGTCGAAAGATCTATGTAGTATGGGTCGCTAAAAGTGCGACGTCGCGGTCGGCCATGGCGGGCGTGCCGCCATTTCGCTAGAGCTTGTAGGCCCGCTTGGCCAGCGTGTACGCGAGATCGACCGCCAGTTCTTGGGCTTCGTCTTCGTCGAGACGGTGGTCGCTGACCAGCTGGGCCAGAAATCCACAATCCATGCGCCGCGCGACGTCGTGGCGAGCGGGGATCGACAGGAAGGCCCTCGTGTCGTCGTTGAACCCCACGGTGTTGTAGAACCCGGCCGTCTCCGTCACCCGCTCGCGATAGAACCGCATGCCCTCCGGGCTGTCGAAGAACCACCACGANNGGCGCGCACATAGTCGGTGCGGGTGGGGATGTCGGCGCCCTTGTCGCGGCCGAACATCCGGTACACGTCGGGGTTGTAGTTTCGGAACGATCCGGCGTGGAGCTGCATCACCAAACCGTCGTCGATGCTCATGCGCGCCATCTCGGTCAACAGCTGTCCCCGAAACCTTTCGGCCTCATCAGGGGTCGCCGTTCCCGCGAGTGCCTTGCTCAACAAGGCCTCGCAGTCGGNNTGCGCCACGTTTTCCGCGAATCCATCGAATTCGGGATCGACCACCGGGTCGGGCCGATACGCGGTCACCACCCGGCCCTTCCATCCTGATTCGCGCATCTTGCGGTGATGGGGGAGCGGGTCCAGAGGGGATTCGGTTGTCGCCAGCACCTCGATGTTGAACCGTTCGAACAGCGCGCGCGGGCGAAATTCAGGCTTGCCGAGGCAGGCCGCTATTTGATCGAAGATACGATCAGCGGATTCGGGGCCCAGGCGCTCCTCGATCCCGAAGACATCGTGAAGCGCGTGCTGGAACCACATGCGGGTGGGCGTCCCGCGAAACAGAGTCCAGTGCCCGGCGAAAAGACGCCAGATCTTGCGCGCGTCGCGTTCGACCGGACCGCCGTCCTGCCGCGGGACTCCAAGCGACTCGAGGGAT